>DRMS01000078.1 GCA_011322515.1 Leucothrix mucor | reverse complement strand
CTCTCTTGATAAGTCAATTTCTCGCCCAATGAAAAAGTGATGCACACGAACAGCCATAACAGCCAACTGCCCACTCAACAACGGTATAAACCCTTCAGGGAATTTACTTTTGTTTTCAGAAAGGAATGACCCGGCTAGCTTAACTGCGCTAGCTAACTCTGTGCTTTTTCTGGAAGAATATTCAAAACTCCATGAACGAACCTTCTCAGTAATTTCTTTACTTTCATCAGTAATTTTTATGCCAGAAGCTGTTAAGGCTCTACAATCATACTGTCTGCATGTTTCAGGACGAGAGTCATATATTGAACATTTACCTTTATTAAACATAGGACAACACCCTTTCTCGTCATAACCCATTAGAAGATGCCCAGTTGGCAACCCTGGTGCTGGGAATGTTAGATCCCTTGGAATATTATCTAGTGCCTTTTTATCTGTTGGTCTAATATGTATAAATTTAGATGACGTGCAACAGCCAACACAATCTCCGCAAGGCACATTCCCCTTGCCGATTCCACGCATAGTTTGAGTAAACTCCTCAAGCCAAACAGAGAATTCACCTGCATTTGTATCTTTATTCATAACGTCCTATTGCTTGCAAATTTTTTCGCGCGCCTAACGCCGCAAATCACAGGCACATTGGAGCAACGAGAGGCTTGTGGCATTCGCCACAAAGGAGCGTTGCGGAAATGTGTTCGAGTGAATTTGCCTTGTTAGATTTCATTTCCATCCAGTACTTTCTTCATGTGGATTAGTGCAACCCTAATCCCTTTAGGGCTTTTTCTTTCTTCAATTTTGTAAGGGGAAAAACCGAAAGTAGAATACAATAATAACGCCGGTACGTTATCACTGAATACTGATATCCTTGCTTCTGGGAGGTTGTATTTTCCTATTACTTTTCCCAGCATGTATGAAATTATCTCTTTCCCTAGCCCTTTGCCCCGATGGCGTTTACCAATGACAACATTACCAATAAATGCGACTTTGTTTGGCTGGTAATTGTATAGATTGGCAAAACCTATTACTTCGTTATCATCGACCGCAACCGTTAACTCCTTTCTCTCTTTCGATAATTTTATGACTTGAGATACTGTTAACGGATACTCCCCATTAGGATAAACCCAAAACAGCTCTTCTTCGCTATCAATGAGATCACATATTCCCTCAAAGTATTTTTCCGTGGCCTCTCTAATTTCGTACATGTTCGTTGCTCTTGAAATCTAACGCCAGCAATAACCGGAATTTTACCGCAGTGTTTGGTTGTGCTAGGTTTTTTTAGCACAACCAAACACTGCGGTAAAATGTCCGGGTTGATTGCTTTTGTTATGTGTTTTTTATTGATAAATTTGACCATTCCTGCTTTGTACCAACTGCGTAAGCCAAACCAAATATTAAGCTTATGACCGAACTCCAAATTAAAAATCTATCTACCTGATCGGGAACGATAAAAAATGCGGGTATCAATCCAATCCCTCTAATAATATAAATTGCCGACACTAATACAAGCACAGGCTTTAGAAACGGTAACGGAATTAAAAGTCTTGCACCTGAAAAAGCATAAAGCCCCCAGATAGAAAGTACAGCAGCTATACCAAACGTCACGATCCCGGGAATGAATGATCCTTGCTCTGCCATTGTTGCCATTTCCTCGCCTGCGCCGAAGAAACGATACCAGTCTGCTCCGCCAATAATAATTGCCACATGCAAAAGCGCAGCGACAATACTGAGGATGCCACCAGCCATTAAAAATAGATTTTTGCCATTCATAGCTGACTCCAACCAATGTAGGTGAGACCACTTACAATAAAACAAAAGATCCATTGGCCAATTACAAGAATTTGATTGTTATTTGCTTTGTTTAGTAACACAGTTATAAGCCACGTAATCCCTGTAACCAAATAATAGAGGAAAAGTAAAAAGGAAATTTCTCTTTTGGCAGAAATAATGTCGGTGCTTGCTATAAGAAGAAGAGCAATTCCTGTGAGCAACAAGTCAACACTTACCCAATGCCAGCCGCTTCTTGTTTGAATCCACACATCATTTTCTCTGGTATTGCCTCCCTCTGTTTCTGGTCGTAGAAGCCTAAACTCCTTGTCACCAACAACCGCATGAACAAAAAAGGCTATTATTACTAAAGCTCCTGCACTAAATATATACCAGTTCATTAATTACTCACTTG
>DRMS01000077.1 GCA_011322515.1 Leucothrix mucor | reverse complement strand
TTACATGGCTTATGGAGCGAACTAGAAACAGGTGATCCGAATTATATGCCACGTAAACATACTGTGATTGTACAACCAGGGTCAAAAATTTCCTATCAGGTCACTGCCGATGCTCTCGGTAACTGGGCGTATCACTGTCATTTGCTATACCACATGGCTGCCATGTTCCGCAAAGTTATCGTGTCTTAGGAGATCTATAATGAAATTATTAAAAACACACCGCATTTATTTGTTTTCCTTCGGATTATTGCTTGCGAATCCCAGCTTTGCAGCGATGGAAGATGATCCCCTACTCACCAAGATCATGATCGATAAATTAGAAATAACGGATAATGATAAGGAAGGTAATCCCACGCTGGTTTGGGAGACTGAGGCATGGATTGGCAAGGACTTAAATAAACTCTGGCTCAAATCATCAGGTGAGCGCAACAATGGCAAACAGGAAACCTCAACCTCTGCCCTTTATAGTCGAGCCATTGATCCTTATTGGGATTTTCAAGTGGGTTTATTACACGACACAACACCCGATGCAAAGCGCAATTATGCGGAGTTCGGCATAAAAGGTGTTGCGCCTTATTACTTTGAAACCGATGCCTCCATTGCTGTTGGTAAAAATGGGCATTCCAAGTTAAGCGTCAGCTCTGAATATGAACTAATGCTCACTCAGCAGTTAGTGTTATCACCAGAGATAGAATTTACTGCCTATGGAAAATCTGACTCCAAAATGGGCATTGGCTCTGGGCTATCCAGCGCCGAAGCAGGATTGCGCCTACGTTATGAAATAAAACGTGAGTTTGCACCTTATATTGGGGTGAATTTCAGTAAGAAATTTGGACAAAGCGCTGATTTTGCAAAAGAGGAAGGAGAAGAGACCTCTGATACGCAATTTGTTATCGGCATTCGTGCTTGGTTTTAGCGCTGACTTATTTAAATACTGAGGATAAAAATATGATAGAAATATTGCCAAACTGGCATCCTGTCTTTGTGCATTTCACCATTGCACTGCTTTCTATGGCGGTTGTTTTTCATCTGCTAAAAGCAATATTACCCGCTCATAATGAGTATCAAGCAACTTTGAGCATACTGGCAAAATCCAATCTACTGATTGGCACAGGCTTTGCCATTATAACCGCCATTGCAGGTTGGTTTGCCTATAACAGTGTCGCACATGATACCCCTTCTCATTTAGCGATGACAGAACATCGTAATTGGGCGCTGCTTACCTTGGGCATCTTTATTCTGCTTGCGCTCTGGTCGTTACTGCAAAAACATAAGGGAACCCTCCTTTTTTTGCTCGCTTTGCTGATCGCAGGGGGATTATTGGCAACCACAGGCTGGTTGGGTGGAGAAGCGGTTTATCGCTATGGGCTAGGGGTGAAATCAATACCCGCCTCTTCAGGCGAAGGACATGCACACCAGCATAAGAAAGGAGAAGGTCATGGTACAAAAACGGCTAATCAAGCAATGTCCGATAACCATCATAAGCCAATCAGTGAAACAGAACATGATAAAACACCGCATCAACATAACGATTCAACATCTAATACAGGATTAAATAAGGAGGAGCATAAGACTGAGAAATCACATAATGAAACACCCCATAAACACTAATTAACTAACTTATCGGGAAACAAATTTCCCAAGGAAAAACATAATGAAAACTAATTTTATTCTTGCTACAGCAGCAACCATTGTACTAACTCTTTCGACAGTCGGCTTTGCGGATGATGGGCATAAAGCACCAGAAATGGATCACTCCAAGATGGATCACTCTAAAATGGATCATTCAAAAATGACACCTAAAGCAATGGAGGCAATGCATAAGGCAATGGACGATGAAATGACAAAAATCATCAATACGGTTGATATTAATCAGCGTAAAAAATTATTTGTTGCTCATAAAGCCAGAATGAAATCCATGCAGGGGATGATGAAGGGTAACTGCAAGAAATAAGCCATTTTTAACGATTTTAAAATAAGAATAATCTAATAATCTTTTAGGCTAACAACTTAAAGTGGGATAACAATTCGAATAAATTATTATCCTGTTTGCAGTTGCTAGCCAATTTTTATCGAGAGAGCAATGAAAACCAGTCTATATTTTTTAACGCTCACATCATTCTTTATTCTGAGTGCTTGTGGCAATAACAATGAAACGGCTAATAAACCAATCATGACAAGCGATACCACGGCTAAAAAAATGGCATCAGGCCCTAGCAATACTGCTGAAGTAATGCGGGGTCGTGGTATTTTTAAGGCAAATTGCCAAGTTTGTCATGGTAAAAAAGGGATTGGGCAAGTACCCAATTGGCGAGAACCATTAGCCAATGGTAAATACCCTGCGCCTCCACTAAATGGCACAGGACATACATGGCATCATCCCGAAGCGGCCTTACTACAAACTATCAATAATGGAGGAATTAAAATCGGCGGTACGATGCCAGCTTTTAAGGATAAATTATCAGCAAAGGACAAACGTGCCGTATTAAGTTATATCGAAAGTCTTTGGCCAGCAAAGACCTATCAAATGTGGTTGCAACGAAACTAAGGAAACCAAGGAAACTAAAATGAAACAAAAATCAGGGCTTACAAATAATCTATCACGTCGAAATTTTATAAAGACAGCAAGTGCCGTAGGGGCGGCAACGTTACTTGCACCCTTTTCTAGTCATATTCTGGCAAGGGGGACAATTAATAAGGGCAATGCCTTTGTTGTACCACCGTTAGCCCCTGCTCAGAGAAATGGGCAGCAAGTTAGCTTTAATTTACAAATTAATGCATCCCAGCATCAGTTTTTTAAAGGGATTAATACGCCAACTTTGGGGATTAATCAAAGTTATCTAGGGCCTGTATTGCGCGCTAAACGGGGCGATACGGTGACC
>DRMS01000076.1 GCA_011322515.1 Leucothrix mucor | reverse complement strand
TTAAAGGCTCTTTATTAGCTAGCGGGTCAAACCCGTGAATTTATAGTGTTTAAAAGTAGTCTTAAAGATGCAAACTACTGAATCATAATCTGTTTCCATACTATTATCCTTTTAAAATAACAGCTTTTACTCTACCATTTTGGTTATAAAAATTAACCTATATAGTAGCATTTAACGCCATCCTAAGTAATATCCTCCGACAAGGGTGCTATTTTCATCGTCTTTTTATAGCGAGATTCCTAAGGAGTTATCGGTAATTAGGGAAAAATAAGCTAAGCTATATATCAATGCTTAAATACTATAAACACACGCTTATCCCGCTAATAATAGCCCTTGCCCTATTTGCGCTAACTAGTTTGCACTATCTACAAAAAATCCCCGTAGGACAAGCGTTTCTACAGCGCTTAAATGCCGTTACCTATGACCTACGCTTACGTGCAACTACAAAAAATGCACCTAGCAACTTCCCGCCCATTTTTATTATTGATATTGATGAAACGAGTCTTGAGCAAGAAGGGCGTTGGCCGTGGAGTCGTGCAAAACTGGCTTTACTGATTAGTGCGCTACATAAGGCGGGTACGGCGGTTATTACGCTGGATATTACCCTAGCAGAAGCCGAGCTAAACCCTGTAGACCTTGTTAGCCAAGCATTAGCGCAAAGCAAGCCTGAATTATTACCCGCATTAAGCCGTGTCAGGGAACAACTTGATGCTGACCAACAACTCGCTATCATGCTAAAAGATAAAAATGTAATTTTAGGGTATCTTTTTAAGCAATCCTCAAGTTTTAGCAAGGGTTGGATAAAACCTACGCTAGTACAAAGCAATGTACCTATAAAGCAACTCAGTAGCCTTGATATGAAGGGTTATAGCGCTAACTTGCCACTACTTTCACACTCTGCGGCACAAAACGGCTTTTTTACCGTTACCCCTGATGATGACGGTATTGTGCGCAAAGCTGCGCTTGTTTTAGAATACAAACAGCAACTTTATACCTCACTGGCGGTGGAAGCTGCTAAGCTATATTTAGGAGCAGATAAAGAAGCGATTATTTTGCAAACTGAGCCAATCGCAACGGTGAAAACCATTACTCATGCGGTTATTGCAGGGCAGAAAATACGCACAGATGCCAATGGGCGCATTTTAATTCCTTATCTTGGCAAGGCTAAAACCTTTACTTATATCTCCGCAACTGATGTATTACAGCATAAAAAAATACCTGATTTAACCGATAGCATTGTGGTCATCGGCACCTCAGCGCAAGCATTGGCAGATCTAAAAACCACCCCTCTACAAACCAGCTATCCTGGTGTAGAAATCCAAGCCACGATGATTCACGCCTTGCTAAACCCTGATCTGATTCCCTATTCTCCTGAGTGGAAAGATGGCGCAATAATCACCCTACTGTGTGTACTCAGCCTTTTTATGATACTGCTATTCCCCCTACTGCGCCCCCTAAGCTTAATTATTATTAGCTTTAGTTTATTAGGCGTTGTGATTAGTTTTAACTTCTGGCTGTGGGTCGTATCACGTATTAATCTTGATATTATTTTGCCTGTGTTACTGATTATGCTCACTAGCACTGTTTTTGTACTGCATCGCCTCGTTCGTGAGCATCACCAACGCCAACGCATCCATAATATGTTTGGTCAATACGTGCCAGAGGGACATATTGAACGCCTACTGGATAATAAACAAGCCGCTAATATGGATGGCGAACGGCGTGAAATGAGTGTTTTATTCTCAGATATTCGCAATTTTACCGCTATTTCAGAAGGATTAAGCACACAACAACTAAAGCAATTCCTTAATCATTACCTAAGCCCTATGACTGAAATTATTTTCAAGCAACAAGGCACCATTGATAAATATATAGGGGATCTGGTCATGGCATTTTGGGGTGCGCCATTAAATGATCCAAAGCATGCCGAAAATGCCGTTTTAGCAGCCTTAGAAATGCGCAGAAAAACCGCGACTATGCAACATGAATTTCAAACATTGGGAATAACTCAAAGCGTAAAAGCTGGCATAGGAATACACACAGGCGAAATGAATGTCGGTGATATGGGATCCACTTACCGTCGTGCCTATACCGTGCTAGGCGATGCCGTTAATCTTGGCTCACGACTGGAAAGCCTAACCAAACAATATAATATTTTGATTTTAGTTAGCAAAGAGACGATGCAACAATGCCCCTCAATCAGCTTTCGCCTAGTTGATTATGTGCGTGTTAAAGGTCG
>DRMS01000075.1 GCA_011322515.1 Leucothrix mucor | reverse complement strand
TAAAAGGAATGAAAACTTTAGCTTTTTAGTCATCAAGATGAAATTTAATAAATGAACGTCTATAGATTGATTATGACCTCCTACTTAGGAACTTTAAAGCCCCTTACCCTCTCTGTCGCTTCTATTTATGTGTTTATTTTTTTAGTGTAGCCTAAAAATTGCTAACCTAAGAGATCAAGAATCAGACGACTCTTCACCATACCCCGACATACCAACCGTGCTATAACCACTATCTACATAAGTAATCTCAGCCGTTACGCCTGATGCAAGATCAGAGCACATAAAGGCGGCAACATTACCCACTTCCTCTATGGTAATATTGCGACGTAATGGCGCATTATTTTCCACATGGGTGAGCATTTTACGAAAATCACCAATTCCAGCGGCTGCCAAGGTACGTATTGGACCTGCAGAAATACCATTAACGCGAATACCTTGAGGACCAAGGTCATAAGCCATATAACGCACCGCCGCTTCCAAGCTAGCCTTTGCCATTCCCATAATATTATAATTAGGTACCGATGCGACTGCGCCTAAATAACTTAATGTCAGCATAGAACCATTACGACCTTCCATCATGGGCTTGGCATATTTAGCCATTGCTAAAAAGCTGTAGGCGCTAATATCATGCGCAATCATCGAGCCTTCACGGGTGGTATTCTCCACAATACTGCCTGCCAACTGTTCTTTAGGCGCAAAGGCTACTGAGTGTACTAAGGTGTCTAGCCCATCCCAATATTTGCCTAGTGCCTCAAAACAGGCTTCAATAGAATCATCGCTAGCAACATCGCAAGGGATAATAATCTCTGAATCAAATGCTTTGGCAAATTTTTCTACACGTGCTTTTAAGCGATCATTTTGATAAGTAAATGCCAACTCAGCACCTTCTCGATGCATCGCTTTTGCGATTCCATAAGCAATAGAGCGGTTACTTGCAACACCCGCGATTAAAACGCGTTTTCCTGTTAAAAATCCCATTTGTTAGTCCTTTGTTGATTTATTTGTGGGGCTAGATAATAACTGAAAAAAAATATTTCATCAGCAATACTAAAAACAAACAATTTGCAGTGTATAAAATACAGTGTAATAGTTGCAATACTTCACTAAGGACTGCTATTTATGAACTCACCCATAATAAAACCACCTCAATTTCCTACTAATGAATTATCTAATCGACGTGATCGGTTATTACAAATGATTGGCACAGATTCCATTGCGATTGTGCCGTCTGCATTGCTTAAAATTCGCAATCGTGATGCTGAGTTTCCCTTTCGTCAGGAAAGTGATTTTCTCTATTTAACCAATTTTAATGAGCCTGATGCGGTAGCCGTATTTGTTCCTGAGCGTGAAGAAGGCGAGTATATTTTATTTTGCCGCGAAAAAAATGAAAAAATAGAACGCTGGACGGGTCGTATGGCGGGCTTGGAAGGGGCGGTAGAAACGTATGGTGCTGACGATGCTTTTCCTATTGAAGATATTGACGACATTGTACCTGGATTAATGGAAAGTCGTACCGCCGTGCATTACAGCATGGGCGCTGACCCTGCCTTTGATCAGCAGGTAATGTCATGGGTAAGTGGTTTACGCACTAAAATTCGCAGTGGCGTAAGAGCGCCGCATGAGTTTGTTTCTCTGGATTTGATTTTACATGATATGCGCTTGTATAAATCAAAATCAGAGCATGACTTTATGCGTTATGCTGCGAAGGTTTCAATCGGTGCGCATCAACGTGCAATGCGGCTTTGCCAAGCGGGTTTATATGAGTATCAGCTTGAAGCCGAAATCACCCATGAGTTTCGCAGTAAAGGCATGGATACAGCCTATACCAGTATTGTGGGTGGTGGCGAAAATGGCTGTATTTTGCATTATATTGAAAACAATGCGCCCTTGCAGGATGGTGACCTAGTATTGATTGATGCTGGAGCAGAGTATCAAGGTTATGCCAGTGATATAACGCGCACCTTCCCTGTTAATGGAAAATTTAGCGAGCCACAGCGACAACTTTATCAAATCGTATTAGATGCGCAAGCGGCTGGAATTGAACAAGCCAAAGCGGGTAATACGTGGAATCAACCACATGAAGCAGCGGTAAGGGTGATTGTTGCGGGTTTGTTAGAATTAGGGCTACTCCGTGGTGACCTTGAAACCATTCTGAAAAAAGAAAAAAAGAAGGAAGCAGAACAAGCAAAACAGGCAAAAGAAAAATTAACCCATAGACACCAGACTCCTTTAACAAATGAGGAAAATGAAGAGGATAAAGAACCAAGCTATAAGCAGTTCTATATGCATAAAACAGGTCACTGGCTAGGGCTGGATGTGCATGATGTAGGTGACTATAAAATTGATGACGAATGGCGCTTGCTAGAGCCTGGTATGGTAATGACTGTAGAGCCTGGACTCTATAT
>DRMS01000074.1 GCA_011322515.1 Leucothrix mucor | reverse complement strand
TGAAAAAATATCAAGAAATATAGATACCCGACCCAGAGGTGGAGGACATGTCAATTGGTTGCCTTCTAAATGGCATACCGTAGGAGAGAGGGGACCTGCGCAAAAAACGCCTAATTTAAAAACTATTGTACAAAAAATTATTAATCGAGATGGCTGGTCTTCAGGTAATTCTATTGTTTTTTTACTAAAGGGAAAACAGAATGTTAATCAAAATGGTAAACGTGTTGCCAAAGCTTATAATCGTGATGATCCAGCGGTAGCCCCAGAGCTAATTATTGAGTATAGCGGTCCTGAGCCTAAAAAAACACGCTTAGAAGTAATGCAATCAGCATTGAACACCGTTCTAACCAATGCACCGACTCATCTTAATGTTGGTCTAATGAACTATGGAGAAATTAAGGATAGTGATGAGCAAATGGGGATTAAGTTTCCTGTTAAAAATATCGAAGATCTTGCTTTTCCAGTGGTTAGTGAATCACTACCTGAAAATGCGGGTAATATTTCATGGTGGCGTAGTAATGTGCCAGAACCTAGTAGTACGGTTGTTGTTAGAACTTATCTATCACAAATAACCAACTGGTTTTGGAAAGATAATTGGTATCAAGAAGCCTATGACAATAAACCCGCAGGTGAAATGGTTCATGTTGGATCAACTCCTATTGTTGAAGCACTTTATGAGGCAGCCTTGTATTTTAGAGGTGAACAGCTTGGCTGGGGAGAAGGTGAATCTGGATTTTGGGAAAGTGGACGTTCTGTATCACACCCTGCAAGCTATGAGGGAGATCCGATTAACTGGAATAATGCTATTTGTAATGACACATCAACAGAAAAAAAATGGGGTGGAGAAAGCGAGCTAAATTCACATATAGACTTCGCTAATAACGAACGAGATTGGATGCGTTGCCCTTCTGACCCCGATAATCCCAGTGGTATAGGAAGCTATGCTAATTGTGCAGGTACAGAAGTTTGTAATAGCTATCAAGGTTGCCCTTCGGGTCATTGGGTTAGTGGTACAGGTGACTGTACTGCCTATTCAGCCCCTGATGAGGCAGGAAATACACATTGTATAAATTATTCTAATGGAACTGGTGGTCATTGTGATATTGATGAAGTGACTAAATATAAATGTCAGTATAAAGTCTGTGATGGAGGATTTGATGCTCACCCTGATTACATCTCCCCTATTGAACAGTCCTGCCAACGTAACTTTATTGTTTTACTCTCTGATGGTAAGCCTGAATATACTAGCAACTGGGATGATGACTGGGATGCAACAGATGGCGGTATCCATACTAAAGGCCCTACTTATTGGAAATTAGCAGATGACAATTGGTCAGGGCTAGTAGATAAAACGGATAATTCCAAAAAATTTGACCATACAAGTTGCGCTTCAAACTTAGAGCCGTTTGGCTATGCTAGTGGTGCGTGCGGTTCGGAGTTAACACGGTTTTTAGCTGATAATGATCAAAGCCCTATAGATGGATTACAAACCATCGACACCTACGCCATAGGTTTTGGTCTAGGTGCAGAAGCCAATGCCAGCAGTTATTTGCAAAGTCTGGTCACAACAACCGATGGCTATTTTGAAGCGAATGATGAAGAAAGTCTATCAACAGCCTTTGGAAATATCCTGAGTTTAGTGGGCGCTACGACTTCTGCCTATGCCTCACCTGGCTATACAGTGAATATGAAAAATACCACTGAAAATGATGAGTTTATTTTTATTCCTGTGTTTGATAAACGACTCGCCCCTAAATGGAGTGGCAATCTAAAAAAGTTTAAATTAGTCAGCTCTACCGATGCTCAAGGTCGAGGCTTACGCAAAATTCAAGGTAAAAACAATATGGATGCGGTCGATAATTTAGGCGCATTTACAGAAAATGCTATCGACTACTGGTCAACCACTGATAATGATAATCCTGATGGTTATTATGTAACAAAAGGAGGTGCTGCTAACCTACTTAATCCTGCGACTCGCAAGCTTTATTCTGATCTTGAATGTGCCTCTTATCCATGCTCCTTAATTGCAGGAATAAATGAAATAAAAGAAAGCAATGCAGATAATAACAAGCCTATTACCAATAATGTTTTAGCAATAGATAGTGACAAAGATGCAAACTATCGCAAAAAACTGATTAAATTTATAATGGGTTATGAGGAAGATGGAACAACAGCACGCAAACATATGGGGGATGTGTTGCATTCCATGCCTATTATTCTGACTTATGCAAAAGGAAATAATAATGGTGTAGGAAAAGAGCAATATGTCTTTACCGCAACCAATGAAGGTTATTTGCATGTCTTCGATACCACAACGGGCGCAGAAAAATTTGCCTTTATGCCTAAGGAGTTATTAAAAAATATTGAAACCCAATATCTAGATAATGAAACAGGCGGACATCGCTATGGAATCGATGGACAGCTCAGCCTCTGGCATGATGATCTTGACCATAATAATGAGGTCAACGGCTCAGAAAAAGTCTATCTCTACTTTGGCATGCGTCGAGGGGGACGCTCTTATTATGCGCTTGATATTACGGATATAGATGAACCTAACCTAAAATGGAAAATTGATGGTGCAACAGATTCTAATTACTCTAATCTAGGCTATACATGGTCAAAACCTTATCTTGCAGGGGTTCGTCGTGAAGCCGTTGATCCTGAAGATTCAACTAAAACTATTAAAAAAGTAACTAAAGTCATGATTGTCACGGGGGGTTATGATAACAACCAAGATGATGAGACTCAAATTACAGCTAATATAACCGCTAATGTTGGTAATGATATCTTTATTATTAATGCCAAAACAGGTGATCGCCTATGGTCATTAAAGTCCTCAGGGGTTGATGGTGCAAATGCATTAGAACATAGCATTCCTGGTGGTGTGCGGCTTCTTGATCTTAATCGCAATGGTGCAATAGACCGCATGTACTTTGCAGATACAGGAGGTAATATTTGGCGACTTGATCTCAACGAGGAGCTAAATGAAACGGATACCAACAATAGATCAAAACTTATCAAATTAGCTTCCTTTGGCGGCACAGGCATCCATGCAAGGAAGTTTTACAATGAGCCTGATGTTTCTATGTTTAAACATAGAGGAAGATCGGTATTAGCGATAAGCATAGGCAGTGGCTATCGCTCACACCCTATGAACAAAGTGCTTAATGATCATTTCTTTACAATACTTGATACGGCTACTTTCAAACGCATTAATACAGATGCTTTTACTACCATCCAGTTGAATAATGATGATATGGCAAAAGTCACCGTATCCGTTGATGCTGATGGCGTAAAGTCACTAAACTATGGCGCATTAGATGAGACTAACTTATTAGCAACCGACAAAAGAGGCTGGTATCTTGATTTTTCAAGTGTTGGAGAAAAAGTATTGGCAGATGTGATTACCGTTGATGGTGTGGTCTCCTTTACTACGTTTGTGCCACAAGCGAGTTCCGCTGGCGCCAGCTCCGTTGAAGATCTCTGTACTGCACCTTCAACACAAGGTCGCTTATATTCAATCAATCTACTAACAGGTAAACCTGCTTATGATCTGGATTGGGATGGCGGTGATCCTGATGTTAATGATATTTTTGTTGCCGTTTCTGCGGATGAAATCCCAGGCGCACCACAACGCGTGTTTAACTCCTTTGAATGTAGTAATGGGCAATGCAAGCATGCTGTTGATATACGCGTTGGTAAAAAACTGCTTCAATCCTCTTCCTACGATCGCGGTTATTTAGAACCTGTTTACTGGGCCGATCCTGATCAGAAATCTGATTAACTATAGTTTTTCACATAAATAATTGCACCCTTCGACTCCGCTCAGGGTACAGCTCCCTGAGCGGAGTCGAAGGGTGCAGAAATTTAATAAATGAATGTCTATATATCAATATAAATTATAAACAATGTTATCAATAAGACTTTACATCATACTTTTCTTGGTTATTTTTCCTATCAGCGCCTATCCAGATAATGATAAGGAAATTAGCACAAGGATTAACAGTGTAAAAAGCGTAATCGATACATCATGGGAGGAAAAACTAAAACCACTTGCTGAGGTTGCTGGTGAAAAATGGGCTTCCTTAATGACCAGCACAACGGTAAATTCTGAAAAACTTAAGGAAGCATTTTCTGAAACGTGGAATCTGGTTTTAAAGGACACTAAAGCAACTAAAGAGGTCGGTGATGTAGGGACGGCAATTAGTAATTTTATAAGCAATGAAATGAGTGACACAGCAGAATCAGCCTCTCATAGCGCAAAGCTAATTAAAGATGACAAGCTGGTTGATGGGATCTGGTATTTAAGTAAGCATTTAGCCATAGATACCAATGACAATCTGGCAAAAGCAGTCCAACAAAGCGAGCTACTGAATACCTTGGGAAAAATCACCGCAACAAGCTATGGCGGTCCGCAAGGCGCTGCAGCTTATGCATCATGGTATGCCTTTAAAGAAACCAATAATCCTGAAATGGCCTTAAAGATGGGGATTATGTCAGGCGCAAGCAATGCAGGTTTTAGCCCCATTGAATCTGAATCACTTTCTCAGTTAGTAAAGCAAAACATTATTAGCGGTGTAATGGCTGGATTAAGCGCTGCGATTGCGGGTGAAGATGAAAAAAACATCAAAAAGGTGTTTTTAAATTCTATATATCAACTCCCTATAGACAACATTGATACGGAAAAAGATAACTCTTTCACTCCTCTAAATCCTATTGACTAATTAGTTTCTTGTATTGCAATTGGTATTATAGTTTTTCACATAAATAATTGCACCCTTCGACAAGCTCAGGGAACTAGCCCTTCGGTAGACTCAGGACACCGCTTCCTGAGCTTGTCGAAGGGTGCGGGTGAATAGCAGAAACATTAACTGTCCCACCTTAAACTGGCAGTCAAATTTAACAAGTGAACATCTATATTTTTTCACATAAATAATTGCACCCTTCGACTCCGCTCAAGATACAGCTCCCTGAGCGGAGTCGAAGGGTGTGGAAATTTAATAAATGAATGTCTATATAAAATAACGGATGAAAAATAATCCGCCAATTTAAGTCAAAACCCCGTCTACCAATTGATACGTCTTATCCATTTTTTTAGCCAATAATAAATCGTGCGTTACAATCACGAAGGCGGTTTGCAGCTCATCATTTAGCTCCTGCATTAGTTCAAATATTTTAAGCGCAGTACGCTGATCAAGATTGCCTGTTGGCTCATCTGCCATAATGACTTTAGGACGCGTTACCAATGCACGTGCAATGGCTGCACGTTGGCGTTCACCACCTGATAGCTGACCTGGTTTGTGATCTACTCTCTTTGCTAGCCCTACTCTATCGAGCATATACTGTGCATTTTTACGTGCTTTTGTTACCTTCATGCCACGAATTAACAGGGGCATGGCAACATTTTCTAGCGCCGTAAATTCGGGTAATAGATGATGAAATTGATAGATAAAACCAATCGAGCGATTACGTAAAGTACCACGATCAGCATCGCTTAGTTTGGCAAGGTTATTGCCTAAAATATGCACTTCGCCTTCGGAGGGCAAATCTAACCCGCCTAATATATGCAACAGAGTGCTTTTACCACTACCTGAACTACCGACTATTGCCAGTTTTTCACCTGCTACAACCTTGAGGTTGACACCTTTTAATACTTCAACATCCAGCTTGCCTTCTTTGAAGCGCTTACTGATATTATTACAATTTATTATTATTTTTTCGCTCATGGGGTAACCTCAGCCGAATTAATGATTGTCTTACGGAAAAGTTAAAGCTTTTCCGTCTAAAAACAAGTCTTACTCATAACGTAACGCCTCTGCTGGCTGTAATCTGGATGCTTTCCATGCAGGATAGATAGTTGCCAACATGGAAAGCACTAACGCACTTAGCGCTATTATGACAATATCCAACCACCTTATATTAGACTCTATCTTGCTGATTCCATACACATCTGCAGAGATAAAGCGTGTATCTAATAGCCCTTCAATCCAAGGTAATAATGTGCCGACATTCATTGCTAATACGACACCAAATAACACACCCAGTGATACACCAATCAAACCAATTAACGTACCTTGTACCATAAAGACTTTCATGACAGAGATAGGTGTTAAACCTAGTGTTCTGAAAATAGCAATATCCGATGCTTTATCCGTAACGACCATCACCAGTGTGGAAACAAGGTTAAAAGCAGCGACCGCAATAATCATTCCAAGGATAAAAAACATCATGGTTTTTTGTAGCTGGATGGCTTTAAACACGGTGGTATTATTTTTTGTCCAATCTGAAATCCACAGGTCTTCGCCAGAGGTTGCTATAATATCTTTACTGACTTGATTTGATTTATATAAATCATCCAATTTAATGCGTAGTCCTGTCACCTGCTCATCCAGCTCAAAGAGCTCAACAGCGTCTTGCATATGTACATAAGCAGTGGTTTTATCGTATTGTTGCAAATCCACCTCAAACATGCCGACGACATTAAATTCTCTTAAAACAGGTAGTTCCCCTGAGATTAACGTATCAGCATTAGGTGTTAGTAAAATAATAGAGTTACCGACATCAACTTGCAGTGCTTTTGCTAGTTTTGAGCCTAAAATAATATTATTCTTCCCCGCTACTAGATCAGTGAAACTTCCTTTCATCATTTTTTCAGGTACATTGCTAATCTGTTTTTCATAATCAGGAAGCACGCCCTCAAGCAATGTTCCTTGCACTTTTCCTGAGGCATTCAGCATGACCTGACGCTCAACAAAAGGCGCAACCGCAACCACATGATCACGCTTCAACATGGCTTCGCGCCGTTGTTGCCAGTGTTCAATTTTAGCATCTGTTTCTGAGACCGTGACATGCGATAACATGCCCAAAATGCGGTCACGCATGGAGGATTCAAACCCATTCATTACCGATAACACCACAATTAATACCATTACACCGAGTGCAATCCCAAACATGGAGGCAAAGGTGATAAAGGATACAAAATGGCTTTGGCGGCGCGCTTTGGTATAGCGCAGACCAATAAACGCTTCAACAGGCTGGAACATTATTCATACCTCAATGAGTCAGCGGGTTGTACGCTTGCAGCTCTTGATGCGGGATAAATAGTGGCTAATACGGCAAGAACAAGGGTTGCAATTAGCACCATCCAAACATCGTTCATTTGTAAATCAGACGGTATAGTGGAAATAAAGAAAATATCTTCAGGGAAAATTTTACGCCCAATGAGGCTTTCAAAAGCGGGAATAATAACATCCAAATTACTGGCAAATAGCACACCAAAAATAACACCCACAACCGCCCCTAATACACCAATAATACTTCCTTGGATCATAAAGACTTTTTTGATTTGTTGGGCTGACATACCCAATGTGCGCAAAATGGCAATATCCGCCTGCTTCTCATTCACCACCATCACCAGTGATGATACCAGATTAAAAATAGCGACAATAATGATGAGCAATAAAACAAAAAACATCATGATTTTTTCCATTTTAATCGCTTTAAAAAAGGTCTTATTGTCCCGTCCCCAATCCGCCACTTCAAACTGATCACCTAAGCGTTGTTGCAGTTCATAGGCTATGCCTTGCGCATCGAAAAGGTTATTTAATTTTAACCGTACGCCTGTGACATTTTTTCTAGTTTTAAACAAACGATCGGCATCGTCCATATGAATAAACGCAGTGCTACTATCATAATCACGGATATTCATTTTATACACCGCCATAACGGTAAAGCGTTTCATACGAGGAATCACACCTGCTGGAGTAATTTTTGCCTTGGGGGTAATCACCGTAACCTTATCACCAACAAAAACACCTAATGATGTCGCCAAATCAACCCCAATCGCAATACCATAACCACGCGAGATTAAGTTATCCATGCCACCATCAATAATATGCTGGCTAACGTTGCTGACTTGATCTTGATAACTGGGGAGAATCCCCTGAATTTGCACACCACGCACTTCATTATTAGCACTTAACATCACCTGCTGTTCAATAAAAGGCGCAGCCCCCGCAACGCCCTCCTCTGTTTGCAAGGCGAGTTGATGCAAATCCCAATCGGGAAGCTGTCCATCAGGACCTGTAACGGTGACATGCGCAACCATTCCTAGTATTCGTTCACGTAGCTCCTTTTCAAAACCGTTCATAATAGACAGTACGGTTATCAGGACAATGACCCCAATGGTAATACCCAGCATTGATGCTAATGATATAAACGAAATATAATGGTTATCGTGTTTCGAGCGCGTATAACGTAGCCCTATAAATAATTCTAACGGTTTAAACATGGTTGCGGATTATAGCGGAAGTAAGCTGAGCTTATTGGATTTATTACAAGGCTTTAATGCTTAATTTCCATCTTGAAACATACCCCCCAGAAAACAACAATCCCCTGTTTAATCTGTTGTTTTTTATCCCTAATTATTAAAAATAGATTGGATAATAAAATGAAAATTCAAACCTTTTTATTGGCATCAAGCATCTTGCTAACGCCGATGATGTCCCAAGCAAAACCCCTCAGTGTCAGTAGCAATGCAAATACGACTACACAGAATATCAATATTCCTAAGCGCTTTAGCACCATGAAAAGTGTATTAAAACACTATGGAAAGGCAAAGCGTGTTACTAGATCAAGAGGAAGACCTACTAAAAAATGGCCACGTATAACGCGTTGGGAATACGGTAGATTTACAGTGTATTTTGAAAAGCATATTGTATTGCATACGGTTATGAATTAACCCACATTATGTACTCCACTAACATCATCACTATTAAATAATGGAGTGCAATTTCAGGAGTGAAAGCTTCAGCTTTGCCTTCAAAATAAGCCTATCTTGTTTTGCTTGACAGAAAAGCTGAAGCTTTCACTCCTTTGGAACTTCCTTATATTAACTTATCATGTCGCGCTTCAGCATCAGATAACACCCGCTCCTGCTTTGCCCGCCAAACCCCATCCTTTTCTTTTTCTAATAAAATT
>DRMS01000073.1 GCA_011322515.1 Leucothrix mucor | reverse complement strand
GTGCTAATACAGCAGAGGGGGTTAAAACTGACAACAACGGCTGTGATTCTGACACTGATGCCGATGGTATTTCAGATAGTAAAGACCAATGCAAAGAGACACCCGCAGACGCTAAAGTAGATCAGAAAGGTTGCGAACTAGACTCTGACAAAGACGGCGTTGCTGATAGCAAAGACCAATGCGCGAATACAACTAAAAGCATTAAAGTAGATGCCAAAGGTTGCGAACTAGATAGCGATAAGGACGGCATCTTTGATAGCAAAGACCAATGCCAAAACACCACAGAAGGCGCGAAAATTGATAACAAAGGTTGTGAATTAGACTCTGATAAGGACGGTGTTACTGATAGTAAAGACCAGTGCGCTAATACCGCAGAAGGCAATAAAGTAGATATCAACGGCTGTGAAATTGATAGCGATAAGGATGGTGTCGTCAATAGCAAAGATCAATGTACCGACACGGTTGAAAATGCCAATGTTGATGACAAAGGCTGTGAACTAGACTCTGATAAAGATGGGGTCTTAGATAGTCTTGATAAGTGTTCAGATACACCTGCTGGATCCGTTATTGATAAAAGCACAGGATGTGAACCTGATGCGGATAAGGATGGGATAAGCGATAAAAAAGACCTCTGCCCATCGACCCCATCTGGAACTGAAGTCAATAGCGTTGGTTGTTCTACGGGTAAAAACTTTACGCTAAAAGGGGTGAATTTTAAAACCGCCTCAGCTAATCTAACCTCATCATCGTTACCTGTTCTTGATGAAGCAGCACAAGCACTCAAGCGACATCCTGATATTAATATTGAAGTTGGTGGACATACTGACAGTGTAGGTGGAGCTGTTTTAAATAAAACATTATCAAAAAAACGCGCAACCAGTGTCATGCGTTATTTGATTACAAAAGGTATCAACAGCCATCAAATAACGGCTAAAGGCTATGGTGAAGAAATGCCTATTGCTGATAATAAAACAAAAAAAGGACGCGCAGAAAATCGTCGTGTTGAGTTGAAAATTACAAACTAAGCTCTTTATTAAGAACCACGGAACACACAAATTATACGGAAAAATCTTATTATAATTTTCGGTTACCAGTTTAAGGCAGGACAATGAATGTTTCTGCTATTCGCCCGTACCCTTCGACACGCTCAGGAAGCTACTTCCCTGAGCTTGTCGAAGGGTGTGGGTTGTTTGCTATGACTTTCTTTACTTGTCCCGCCTTAAGTTGGTAGCCTAATTTTCGTGTAATCTGTGTGTTCTGTGGTTTATTCTTTTGATCCATCTCTCTTTTTTCTTGCCATGTCTAATAAATACCGTACTAAAAAACGCTTTGGTCAACACTTTCTACATGACCATGGTGTTATACAAACACTGATCCAATACATCAATCCCAAACAAGATCAGCAAATTGTAGAAATTGGCCCTGGTCTCGGCGCACTAACTTTTCCTTTGCTCGAAAAGATGGGTACTATGGAAGTCATTGAAATTGATCGTGATATCGTTAAGATCTTGCAGGAAAAAGGAGGTAATCAGCTAACCATCCATAATGTCGATGCATTACGCTTTGATTTAATACAATTGCTTAAAAATCAACAGCTACGTGTTGTTGGCAACCTGCCTTATAATATTTCCACACCTTTGATATTCCATTTGCTTGAATATGCACCGCATATACAAGATATGCATTTTATGTTGCAAAAAGAAGTGGTGGATAGAATAACAGCCCCTCCAGGAAGTAAAACTTATGGTCGCCTATCGGTCATGGTGCAGTATCATTGCGATACGGAGTACCTATTTTATGTCGGAGCTGAAGCCTTTAGCCCCCCCCCTAAGGTAGATTCAGCCGTACTACGTCTACAACCTTGGCAACAAAAACCTTATCAGGCAAATGACCTAAAACTATTATCGCAAGTCGTTACACAAGCTTTCTCAATGCGCAGAAAGACCTTGCGCAATACATTGAAAAAACTATTAAGTGCTGAGCAAATAGAAAGTACTGGGATAGACCCAAAATTACGACCTGAAAATCTTAGCGTGAAGAATTATGTTGCTTTGAGTAATCTACTTTAAATAAGTATAGTTTTTCACATAAATAATTGCACCCTTCGACTCCGCTCAGGGTACAGCTCCCTGAGCGGAGTCGAAGGGTGCGGAAATTTAATAAATGAATGTCTATAGATAAAAACAACCCAATAAAATTACTGAATATTGTTTTTCAATGGTTAAGACAGCGTTTAGCGCATTGTATAGCGCTACACAATGATAATTCAGGTAACCGAATAACAAAAATAGGTAAGATCGATTTTGTCCACCTGCTTTTAGTTTAAAAAGAAATCTTTAACTACCCTTAAGAGTGCTGTTAAAGTCATATCAAAAAAGTTTATGGATAAAAGCATCGCAATAATTCCCACTAACATCCCTAACAAGAGACTGATGGGTATCCATGACCAATTGGTTATGTCGCTTTCATCCAAATCTGCAAATGACGCCTGATGTACTACTGGCTTTCTTACTTTTGGCTTTATTGTTTGTGGTTTTTTATCTATTGTCGCTTTTTTTACTCTTTGTTCGCGCATTAATTTTTGAGCATCTTTTCTAGCAATGGCGGTTGTTTCTTTATTGCTTCTCTTTCTTTTTAATGGCTTAAATGATGCTGAAGTTAAATCAAAACCATTAATAAATTCTTTAACCGTGTTTGGGCGACTTTCTTTTACCAAACTCAATCCATTTTCTAATTGTTGCCACTGATCTTCTGATAGGCTAGCAATAGGCTCAGGACGTATTTTATTTAATAGTGCAGAAACGCTATTCACAGTACCAAAAGGATGCTGTCCACTTAATAAGTGGTAAGCAATGCAAGCCAATGAAAAAACATCATCCTGTTCAGATATTTCTCTGCCAAAACAAATATCAGGGCTAGCGTAAAGCGCCTCTTTATTAGGTACTGTTACGGCATGATCAAGCTCCTCCTCTAACTGACGCTGTTTTGCTACAACATAAATACTATCAACAAGCCCTATATCACCATTTTCGGTAATATACATAGAGTCTGGCTCCACCCTGCCATGGTGAATACCACAGCCTTTTAGAATAGTTAATGTTTTTTCTAGTCTCGTTAACAAAGCTAGTATCTTGGTTAAATCACCATAGGGTTTTTTTTCTACTAATTTTTTACTAAAAAAATCACCACGTGGGAGCTGGAATACTAAATAAGCTGATTCTTTATTTCTTTCGAAAGCAATAATTTTACACCAATCAAAACAGTCTTTTAATCGTTTTATTTCATTGGTAATAATAATATTATATTCATCCAAATTAAAACAATCACTAGGTAATAATTTAACAAAAAACTGCGGCGGAAAATCATAGGAGGAACTACTTGATAAGCTATCAATACCAACCGATGCATCCCATGCGGCATAAATATCACCTGTTACACTAGGTAATAAACAGGCTCCCACAATATAATTGCTATCTAATAGTCTCAGTTGATCACTGCCAGAAAAAATCGCACCCGATAACTCCTGCGTCCTTCTATTATTTTGTTTGTTTTCAATACTCATTATTTACAACCCCCTTTTTGGCTACAGGAATAGAAAAGCTAGCTATTTTTAGGCGTCCTTCATCGGTCAGTGAGGATAAAGAAGTTCCAAGCAGTGATTCTACCTATCTTACTTGCCCTTTTGCCCCTGCTTGAATCATAAGTAGGCGATCATAAATATTCTAACATTTGTTTGTATGTTTTTTGATCTTTCACGTTATTGTTATCGTTGCCTGCTATACGCCTCAACAATACTTTGAAGTTCGAAAAATAAACGTCGAAATTTTGTTAGATTTATCATGACTTCCTACTTAATCGTCATCCCCAACGTATTTTATCAGGGATAATGGCTAAAAAATGTAAAGCACTTTTCTTCCTGCTGAAGGATGTCTATTTTTGGTTAATCTACTTCAATGTTGTCTCTTCTAAGCCTATTTTTCTCCCCCAAGGGATGCCTAATTCAGACCGTATTGAAGTAGGCTTTACATAGACATAGGCTGACGAATCCCTTACCACCCTATCCATTAGTATAGGCAGATGGGTTATTGTAGAATTTCCCTGTGATTTATTTTGAAGGTTATTTTTCCTACTGATGGTTGATAACTTTTGTACCGAGAAAAAAGAAACAAGCAACACGCCCACTATAAAACTCAGAACCAATATAAATAAACCCGCATAGACTTTTGATTTTAAGGTTAGCTGGAGTTTAGATTTTTCTATAACAAGTGGAGAATGTGAAACTATGCTATTCATAGCAATACAGTAGCAGGATATTAAGATATAAGGCATCTTATCCCGATGAACAAAACAATTTTATCGATTTTATGCGTATAAAAAGCACATTAATCAGCCTTAGGACGCACAACCTCCATTGGTAAACTTTCTTTTAGGCGTAAAAAATCTTTTGGCGCAACATAATAAAAAATCTCACTACCATCGGTATCCCACAATAAAGCGATTCCTTTACTAGGAAATAATCTATATTGTGCTGTTTTAGTGACTTCGATAATCTCTTCTGGCTCACCAAAAAACTTTATCTGTTTTTCTTCATATTGACCCGTAGGAAGATACGCCATACGCCATATTTTCTTATTGGCCACCTCAGCTAAACCTTCGGTTGTTAGCTGGTATTTCCAGTTATTATTTGGTGTAGAATCACGATTTTTCGCATACTTTCTCTCAGTATTAAGAAACTCATCACTAACCTCTAAGTCAACAACAATGCGAGCCTCCAATAAACCAATCATTGTCTTGCCAAAATAAGACTCAATGCTCAACTCACCCTTAGGTGTTTCAAAAAGCGCTGTATCTGATATTTTTTGTAGCCTGATACTCAACTCTTTTAAAGTCATCTCACCAATTGTTATACCCAAAACTTGTATTGCTCCAGACTCCGTTACTGATGTTTTCCATGGGAGATTTTTAGTATCCCGCTCTCTTTCCTCACAAGCTGTAAGTAAGACTAATAGTATAAAAAATAAATATTTCATTTGCTTAAATCGACCCTCTGGAACATAGATAAAAATAAGGAAGTTTAAAGAAATCAAGTTATCCTGTTAGGCAGGCATTTTATTTCTGATTCGGTTATTTCAAGAGGCACATAGTCATTCTACGCAACAATTGAGATCATTTAATTCAGGGATAAAAGGTCAATCAAGAAAATAACTTAGGAACGTGCTCGGAATAACGTCCCGAAGTTCTAACGCAGAATTTTTATTTCAGATTGGATGAACTCATGAGGCGCATAGTCACTCTACGCAACGGATGAGATCATCCAAGCTGGGATAAAAAGGCAAGTTAGAGATCAGGAAGTTATTTCGTGCACGTTCCTTAATTCATTTAGAGCTCCTAAGTCAAGCAATTATGACTTAATATTTTTGTTTCCATTTGAATAGATCACAAGAATCACACAGCTACGCGACAGAACAATCGTGATCATTGAAACAGGGACAAAAAAACAAGTCAGAATGCACCCGTTATTTCATGCACGCTCCTTAATTTACAGATAATAATCCAATGAATATATCATAAAAGGCATGCGTCAAAGCTGGTATTTCCAGCCCATCTAGTACCTAAAAAAAAAATCAATTCAGTCCAAGGTCTGCAAATGATGATTAATTTGCATTAGAATATAATAATATGCTAACCTCGCTGAAAATAACATCTAGGATCCTTAAATTATGTCAACCAGCAAACTTACACTTTTCTCACTATCCACTTTATTCCTAATCATCCTTTTGCAAATATCAAATGCTAAAAATAAATCAAGTGTTGAAAGCAACAACACTCAGCCAAACAGTATCGTAAATATTGTAGATCCAGCAATAATTGCAGGGACTGAAGTACTCCTTAAAGATCTTTTTTAGAAAGCGAGCAGAATTCAAGGGCGCAATTAAACCTTACTGAAAAACTGATGTTACGCAGTTAAGTGTTTTTATCATGAAAAGCACGAAATAATAATAGATAAACCTTTCTCATATTTATGTTTCTATGTTAATTGTGTAGCCTCCTTTATCCATCCTCGTTCCCATGCATGGGAATACATACGGATTGTTGGGCTACCAACTTAAGGTGGGACAAGTAACCTCATGGCAAATAACCCGCACCCTTCGACAAGCTCAGGGAACTAGCTTCCTGAGCTTGTCGAAGGGTGCGGGTGAATAGCAGAAACTGAACTGTCCCGCCTTAAACTGGTAGCCGATTGTTGCTATTGCTCATACTATTCCCCCCCCCCAAAGTACCTGAATAAAATATCTAAATCACCTGTAATATAAGCCTTAAAATTTGTACTCCGTTGCATGCTCGATATGCATTCCCACGCTGGAGCGATGGGAACGAGGGTGCTCAAACATACTTTAGGACATATCGTTACCCACATCTTTGATTAGCATCCCATCCTTCGAATTTTTTGTTAAAATAAGCGACAATATTTACAACAAAACAAAATCAAATGTTAAATGATGAATTGGTTAATTTGAATCTTGGCGATAAAAG
>DRMS01000072.1 GCA_011322515.1 Leucothrix mucor | reverse complement strand
ATCCATAATGATTAATCATCTGTTTGCGATTTAATTTTGCGCAGTTCTTTGGGCAAAACAAAGGTTACATTTTCAAGCACGCCATGATCATCGCTGGAAATTGTCATGCCTAAATCTTTGAGTCGCTTGGTAACACGCCCAACTAATATTTCAGGCGCTGATGCACCTGCCGTCAGCCCTATATGTGATTTTCCTTGTAGCCATTTTGGATCAATATCGTCCGCGCCATCAATTAAATAAGCGGGAATATTTCTTTTTTCAGCGATTTCTCTGAGGCGATTGGAGTTAGAACTATTCGGTGAGCCAACCACTAGCACCAGATCACAGTCTTTAGAAAGATTCTTTAAGGCATCCTGACGATTTTGGGTGGCATAACAAATATCATCTTTTTTAGGCCCCATAATATTTGGAAAACGCTTTTTTAATGCATCTATAATGATAATACTGTCGTCAACAGAAAGTGTAGTCTGGGTAACAAAGGCGAGCTTATCAGGGTTTTTTATGGATAAGTTCGCGACCTCTTCGAGCGAATCGACCCGATAAATATTTCCATAAGAAGAAGTATCATACTGTCCCATTGTGCCGATCACTTCGGGGTGACCTTTATGTCCGATTAAAATAACCTCATCCCCTGACCGACTATGGCGCAATACTTCCATATGTACCTTGGTAACTAACGGACAAGTTGCGTCAAAAACTTTTAAACCGCGTTGCTTAGCATTCTCATGCACACTACGCGAGACGCCATGCGCACTAAATATAACCGTTGAATTATCAGGTACTTCATCTAACTCTTTAACAAAAATAGCGCCTTTATCACGCAGTTTATTCACCACATAGCGATTATGCACTACCTCATTACGCACATAGATGGGAGCGCCAAGCAGTTCTAGCGCGCGGTCAACAATATCAATGGCACGATCAACGCCTGCGCAGAAACCACGAGGATTGGCTAGGGTTACTTTCATAGTCATTAAATTTCCTAAAGAGTTATGATTTATTATATATTCCAGACTTTCAAGAATTATAGATTATTTACTGGAGTAAACATTGAATATTTTAATTATAGGTAGTGGTGGTCGTGAACATGCGCTGGGTTGGAAAATAGCACAGTCTGATAAGGTATCACGAGTTTTTATTGCTCCAGGCAATGCAGGAACCGCATTGGAGAATAAGCTGGAAAATATTGAACTTGGCGTTGAAGACTTGGATGGACTGTTAAAATTTGCACAAAATAATGCCATTGCGTTAACACTGGTTGGCCCTGAAGTTCCATTAGTACTGGGGGTTGTGGATCTTTTTACTGATGCAGGATTGCGTTGTTTTGGCCCAACCAAAGGTGCTGCGCAGTTGGAAGGCTCTAAAGCCTTTACCAAAGATTTTTTAGCCCGTCATCAAATCCCAACGGCTAGCTATGGAAACTTTACCGACATTGATGCGGCTGTTGCTTATGTTAAACAGCAAGGTGCGCCCATTGTGATTAAGGCAGATGGTTTAGCAGCGGGAAAAGGGGTGATCTTAGCGCAAACAGAACAGGAAGCCATTGATGCCATTAACGATATGCTGGCAGGCAATGCCTTTGGTGATGCAGGGCATCGTGTGGTAATAGAGGAATTTTTACAAGGTGAAGAAGCCAGCTTTATTGTCATGGCAGATGGTAAACATATTTTACCACTGGCAAGTTCACAAGATCATAAAGCGCGTGATAATGGTGATCTAGGGCCCAATACAGGAGGTATGGGAGCCTACTCTCCCGCCCCTGTTGTTAGCCCTGAAATGCATGATCGTATTATGCAGCAAGTGATAGAGCCAACCATTAAAGGCATGGCAGATGAAGGGCATCCATTTACTGGGTTTTTATATGCAGGTGTAATGATTGATAGTGATGGCATTCCTAAGGTGCTGGAATACAATGTGCGCTTTGGTGATCCTGAAACCCAGCCTATTATGATGCGCTTGCAATCAGACCTAGTTGAATTAATAGATGCTGCATTGGATGGGAAATTGGATACTGTTGAGGCTAAATGGGATTCACGTGCTGCTTTGGGGCTTGTATTAGCCGCAGGGGGTTATCCTGATGACTATGCCAAAGGTGAGGTTATTTCTGGATTGTCTGCTAATGATAATAGCAATGCAAAAATATTCCATGCAGGAACAGCGACTCAAGGTGATGATATTATTACGAGCGGAGGACGTGTGCTTTGTGCAGTCGGTTTAGGTGATAATGTAACAGAAGCACAAAAAGTAGCTTATGACTTAGCGCGGTCTATTACTTGGGATGGGATGTTTTATCGTGATGATATTGGCTATCGAGCCATCAAACGTGAACAAAATGAAACCTAAATCGGTGAAATCATAGCAATATGAACCGCAAGCCCTACAGGCTCAGATTAAATAATTTATGTTATCTACATCTAAATTGACTTACACTGCGTAATGTATTTGTGAAGCGCAACCTTACACCATAATATAAAGCCTGCCTTAGGCAAAATTTAGCATAATAGAATTTATTAAATAAAAACCAAACAGAGGAATAAAAAATGGGATCCGTTAAAAAATTATCAGGAATCGCACTAGCATCAGTAGCTTCATCACTATTATTAGCAGCTTGTGGTGGCGATAAAGCGGCAACTGATAAAAGCGCAACCGCAGAAAAGCCAGCGACCGAGCCTGCTGCAACGGTTGCACAAATCAAATGCTCAGGTACTAACTCGTGCAAAGGTTCTTCTGAGTGCGCAACAGCAACAAGTGCCTGTAAAGGTCAAAATAGCTGTAAAGGAAAAGGCTGGGTTAAAGCATCTAAAGAAGATTGTGAAGCGAAAGGTGGCAAGGTAATTTAATTACACCTGAAAACTTATAAAATAATCTCGCAAAAACGCAGGATAGGCTAAGAAAAAGGGTTTAATCTTTTCTTAGCCTATCCTGCGTTTTTGCGAGAGATGACTTAGGAACGTGCACGAAACAACTTCCCGATCTCTAACTTGCCTTTTTATCCCAGCTTGGATGATCTCATTCGTTGCGTAGAGTGACTATGCGCCTCATGAGTTCATCCAATCTGAAATAAAAATTCTGCGTTAGAACTTCAGGAAGTTATTCCGTACACGTTCCTTATTTTCTTCATCTTCACTCTTTGGCTTCAGATTTCAACGATGTAAGGATTCACTTTTGTTGTAATTTTAATCCTTGTTTATAGAGCGCGTTTTTACTAATGCCCGTAAGCTTAGCGGCTATTTTAGCGGCTTGTTTTAACGGCAATTCCTCAATTAATGTAGCCAAGACTTGTTCTATCGTGCTATTCATTACCTCACACTCATTTTTTTTTGCCTCCGTAGCGGCAAGCATTATTACAAATTCACCTTTCTGATGCATTTTATCCTCAACAAGCCAAGAGTGCAGGTCACCGAGTGTTCCATAAAAAAATTGTTCGTATAATTTGGTCAGTTCACGCGCTAAAACAACTTTTTTATCCGCGCCAAAAACGTCTAACATAGTCGCTATGCTGTGTACAATGCGATGACTTGATTCATAATAGACTTGGGTGTAAGTGCTATCAATATTGACTAGTAATGCCTGTTTTCTACCAGCTTCTTTGGCTGGCAAAAAACCTTCAAAGGAGAATTTATTGGTGGCTAATCCTGCGGCAGAGAGGGCGCTGATAATAGCGCTTGCACCTGGAATGGGAACTATTTGAAAATCCATTTTACGCAGTGCTTTTACTAGGTGATAGCCAGGGTCACTAATCAATGGAGTTCCTGCATCGCTAACAAGGGCAATATTTTCACCCTCACTTAACCAATGTGCAACACTATCAATCTTCTGCGTTTCATTATGATCATGCAAAGCGACTAGCGTTTTCTTAATGCCTAAATGGGTTAATAATTTGCGCGTGTTACGTGTATCTTCTGCGCAAACTCTATCAACCAAGGATAATGTTTCTATGGCGCGTTGTGTTATATCTGCCAGATTTCCTATTGGTGTCGCAACAATATAGAGCGCACCTTGTTTTTCTGGCGTGTTGTTTGACATAGTTTTCTCGTATTTGAATAAAATGGTTAAACAGTGTTATATTTAGCGTTCTACTGAAGCAATAGAGCAACGTTAAAACTAAATAATAAAATTACACTATTAATCTTCACCAAATCTGAAACATAGGGATGGATAAGTGCAACACATTCACCTTGCGACTTATCACTGATGAAGGTTTTGATATAATTCAGGGGAAGCTACATATAAAAAAAGGCTGTCAATTTAAGCTGGGAAAGCAAGTATAGGTTGGGTTAGCTTGTTGAGCGTAGCAAAATAACATAACCCAACAATTAATCTTAAATTCTGTAGGGTTACGTTACCTCGCTAGCTCGGCAAGCTAACCCGACCTCCGCACAGCTATCTCGCTTTAAATTGATAGCCAAAAAATACAATACAGCAACAAAACACTACCAGCTACTGGGGCACAACAAAAATGAAAATCTCTTTCGGCTCATCTCTCGCTATTTTAGCCATTACACTCAGCGCTTGTGATAGCGTTCCACCCATTGCATTACCTAATGTACTACCAAGACCACTACCACAACCACCTGCACCGCGTGTGGATAATAGCAGACTTCCAACAGGAGAAGCGGTACAGCAGGCAAATGCTTTATTGCAGCGCGGACAACGCCGTGATGCGGCTAAGGCTTATTTTAATGCAGCACAACAGTATAGCTCACCCGATAGGGAACGCTTAATTCTACAAGCAGCTGAGCTGGCAGTGCTTGAATCGGATCGTGATCTTACCCAAATTTACCTTTCTGCATTAGGGCAACGACTTAATACGGTTAATATGGCGCGCTATCGGTATATTCAAGGGCAATTAGCACTGTTAGATGCTTCACATAAAGAAGCATTACGCCTATTGCCTAAAAATGTTAAAGGACTACCCAGTGGCTTGCAACAAAAAATCATGAATGCACGAATGCGTGCTGCACAATCAAGTGGTGATCGGGTGGTACTGGCAACTGAGCTAGTTATTCAAGAGTCTAGGCTTAAACAAAAATATCAGATTAAGTTAAACCATGAAAGAATCTGGAACCAGCTTAATCTACTATCTGAGGCTAGATTAGGTGAAGTCAGAGGCAGCTCACCACACCCTATTATGCGCGGTTGGCTGGATCTTAATTACCTAAAGCGGATTTCTTCTAATGATTCCCAACAACTTAACCGCAATATAAAAAGATGGCAACGCAATTTCCCACGTCATCCTGGCAATGATCGCGCTAATAAAATGATTCGTCATATAAAAGTGACCCCTTATCGTGTGGATAAACCTGTTCCTATTAAACCAGTCCCTATCAAACCCGTTGCCGTTAAGCCCATACCCGTGCCAAGACAAAAACCCGTAAAACCAGTGTTGCCTGTCACCAAACCTAAACCCATAATGGGCAGAGCAACACCACCATTACCTAGGTCGGTTAAACAGGTTGTTGCGATCTTGCCATTAACAGGCTCATTAAGTGCCGTTGGAAAATCCTTATTAAGTGGTATTAAAAAAGCACAACGTGATTATGCTTCGGATATAAAAATAAAAGTTTATGATTCAAATAGCGGTGATATTAATGCTATTTATGGCAAAGCGATTAGTGCTGGCAATGTGGATTTTGTTATCGGCCCTTTTAACAAAGTTAAAATTGCTCAGCTTAGTCGCACATCAGCTCTTCCTGTAAATACGCTGGGTCTAAATTATATGGGCAATGTGAAAGCACCAACAGGATTGTATCAATTTGGGCTATTGCCAGAAGATGAAACAACCCAAGTAGCACACCAATTATTAGCGCAAGGACATAAAAAAGTAGCGATTGTTGCACCT
>DRMS01000071.1 GCA_011322515.1 Leucothrix mucor | reverse complement strand
AAATCAAAATCAACTTCTAGATAATGATCTGCAAACGTATGGTTCTGCTCAGGATCTAATACCTCCAATAAAGCAGAGGCTGGGTCGCCACGAAAATCCGTTGCCATTTTATCTATTTCATCTAACAAAAAGAGTGGATTACGCTTTTCAACCCGTGACAAACTTTGAATGATTTTTCCTGGTAATGCACCAATATAAGTACGACGATGCCCTCTTATTTCAGCTTCATCACGCACTCCACCTAATGCCATGCGCGTATATTTACGCCCTGTTGCCCTAGCAATAGAGCGTCCAAGCGATGTCTTCCCTACTCCTGGAGGTCCCACAAGACATAGAATAGGGCCTTTGAGTTTTTTCACCCGTTGCTGAACCGCCAAATATTCTACAATACGCTCTTTAACTTTATCCAAACCATAATGGTCATCATCCAAAATACCCTGCGCTTTGTTAAGATCAGAAATAATTCTAGATTTTGTCTTCCACGGAAGACCGACCATCCAGTCGATATAGTTACGCACCACCGTTGCTTCAGCTGACATAGGTGACATCATTTTTAGTTTATTAAGCTCGGTAGATACCTTTTCTTTAGCTTCCTTAGGCATCCCTGCTTTGTTAATTTTCTTTTCCAGCTCGTCCATTTCATTGGGGGCTTCATCCATCTCACCCAATTCTTTCTGAATTGCTTTCATCTGCTCATTTAGATAATACTCACGCTGACTCTTATCCATCTGTTGTTTAACGCGCCCCCGAATACGTTTTTCAACCTGTAGCAGGTCAATCTCAACATCAACTAATTCAATTAATTTATTGAGGCGCAACTTGACGTTGAGTATTTCAAGGATTTCTTGTTTTTCAGCTACCTTCAAATTCAAATGAGACGCAACGGTATCTGCTAAGCGAGCAGGTTCATCGATACTAGATAATGAGGACAAAACTTCCGTAGGGATTTTTTTATTTAATTTGACGTATTTTTCAAACTGATTGACTAGCATCCTGCTAAGCAATTCTAATTTACGATCTTCATCATTTTCATCAATTGCAATGACCTCTACATCAGCGGTCAAATACCCAGCATCAAGGCTAGTATTCAAAATACTAATACGCTCTACGCCTTCCACTAGTACCTTTAAAGTACCATCAGGAAGTTTAAGTAACTGCAATATAGTGGCCAATGTCGCAACAGAATAAATATCATCAGCATCAGGATCATCAACTTCGGCACTTTTTTGTGCAACCAGTAAAATCTGTTTACCATTATCCATTGCCATATCAAGCGCTTTTATGGATTTTTCTCTACCAACAAAAAGCGGAATAACCATATAAGGATAAACCACTACATCCCGCAACGTTAAAATGGGTATATTTTTAATTATATTAGCCTCAGACATGCTGACCTCAGTAATCTATAGTTTTTTCAGATAAGTCATTTCCAAACCTAAGGAAATTTAATAGATGGACATCCATAGATGTAATTATCATCGAAGTTTAAATAAGTGGGGATAATTAGCTTAAACTCAACTAAAAAGAGCTTGCCCGCTATTTAAATTAGACGCGTCATGAAGACGACGAGTTACAAACTACCCATGAAGGACAATTCTTGTTAAACACAAAAATGACTCTAATCCTTCACGCACACTGCACTTTACAAGCTACACATGTTTGTGTGTAGCCTTAATTTCCGCCGCTAGCCGATTTTAAATCTAATTCCTTATTTTCATAAATTAAATAAGGCTTTGAATCCCCGCTTACAACACCTTCGTCTATCACAACTTTTGAAACATTTTCTAATGATGGTAACTCATACATTGTATCAAGTAGTATTTTTTCCATAATGGTGCGCAATCCTCGCGCACCTGTATTACGCTCCATTGCCTTTTGGGCAATAGCGGTTAATGCCTCAATACGAAAATCTAGCTCTGCGCCTTCCATCTCAAATAATTTTCGATATTGTTTAACCAATGCATTTTTAGGCTCGGTTAATATGCGCACTAAGGCATCCGCATCCAGCTCTTCAAGTGTTGCAACAACAGGAAGACGTCCAATAAATTCTGGGATTAAACCATGACGCACTAAATCTTCTGACTCCACATCTTTTATTATTTGACCAAAATTTTTGGCGTCATCAGCTTTCTTAACATCAGCGCCAAAACCAATGCTACTTTTCTCACTCCGATGCTGTATTATTTTATCTAAACCTGAAAATGCGCCACCACAAATAAAGAGGATATTGGTGGTATCAACCTGCAAAAATTCTTGTTGTGGGTGTTTACGCCCACCCTGTGGAGGAACAGAGGCAACCGTTCCTTCAATCAATTTCAATAGGGCTTGCTGAACACCTTCACCTGATACATCACGGGTGATTGAGGGATTTTCCGATTTACGTGAAATCTTATCAATTTCATCGATATAAACGATTCCCGTCTCTGCTTTATCAACATCGTAATCACATTTTTGCAATAGTTTTTGAATGATATTTTCAACATCTTCACCAACATAACCTGCTTCGGTCAAGGTGGTTGCATCTGCCATTGTAAAGGGAACATTCAAAGTACGTGCCAATGTTTCAGCCAACAAGGTTTTACCACTCCCTGTTGGACCGATTAGGAGGATATTACTTTTAGATAATTCCACGGCATCATCATCAGGTTTATTATTCCCCTCCATACGTTTATAGTGATTATAAACCGCAACGGATAACACTTTTTTAGCCGCTTCTTGAGAGATAACATAATCATCTAAAAGAGCCGTTATTTCACGTGGTGTTGGCAACTTTGCATCACCCTCTTCCACTGTTTCATCTAACTCTTCTCGAATAATATCATTACAGAGTTCAACGCACTCATCACAAACAAAAACAGAGGGGCCCGCTATTAGCTTCTTTACTTCATGCTGGCTTTTACCACAAAAAGAACAATATAGTAACTTGCCACTATCTTGATCCTTATTTTTGTTATTACTCATTAGGCGAACACCTCTGTTTTCATCATTTTATCTTTAATAGGGGGCTTTAATATGGATCACAGAGTCTATAGGATTCTTTTCAAATGTACAGTGAGCATAGAGAAAAATAGGTTTTTTCGTACAAAAAAAATGATCTGACAGGCAGACCATTAATTACTAAACTCTGAATAAAACAATTATTACGATCGTTTATCAAGTACTTTATCAATCAAACCATATTTTTGTGCTTCAATAGCCGTCTTGAAGTTATCACGATCCGTATCTTTAGCTATTTTCTTTAAGGTTTGACCTGTATGGTGCGCTAATACTTTATTTAATTCATCACGAATTTTTAGAATTTCATTAGCATGAATTTCAATATCAGTCGCTTGCCCCTGAAAACCACCTAAAGGCTGATGAATCATTACTCTGGAATGTGGCAATGCAAAACGCTTCTTTGTTGCTCCACCTGCTAACAATAATGCCCCCATACTGGCGGCTTGACCAATGCACAAAGTACTCACATCTGGTTTAATGAATTGCATCGTATCATAAATACCCATTCCAGCGGTGACAACACCGCCAGGAGAATTAATATACATATGTATGTCTTTCTCAGGATTTTCAGATTCTAAAAATAGCAATTGAGCAACGATCAAATTCGCCATATGATCTTCAATACCACCGACAACAAATATAACGCGCTCTTTTAATAAGCGTGAATAAATATCATAAGAACGCTCACCTCTGGAGGTTTGCTCAACGACCATTGGGATCAAACCTAGTGCTTTTGCATCTAAACCATTCATTGACATATTTTTATTATACCGTTTCTATTTTTTCTTCGCTTTCTACTTTATCATCAGCATCTTGCTTATCATCTGACTTAGTAGGAGCCTGTTCTTTAGGTGGCGCCATAAGCTCTGCAAAGGTCATTTCCTCAGTGCTGACGTTTGCTTTTTCCAATACCCACTCAACAATCATTTCTTCCATTACCGCTGCTTCAACGGTTTGCATTGCCTGCTCATTTTCTTTGTAGTAATCAACCAGTGCTTGGGGATCTTCATAAGTAGCAGCCATTGTTTCAAGCATATCATTCACTTTCTGCTGATCTTTTTTCAAATTATTTGTTGTGATGATTTCACCAACAATCAAACCTAGCTTCACACGACGGGCGGCTTGAGCCTTAAAAAGATCATCAGGCAAGGAGGATAGATCTGCACCTTTTGTATTTTCCGTCATTTCATCACGAACATGCTTTATCTCTTCGGATACTAAAGATTTAGGAAGATCTATATCATGCAACTCATGCAAACCATCCATAACGGATTGCTTTAAACGTGCATTGACCTTTTGCTCAAGCTCACGCTCCATATTGCTTTTTATTTCGCTCCTAAAACCCTCTTCTAGACCATCTTCAACACCAAATTTTTTAATAAAGTCTTCGTCTACCTTAGGCAGAGTCGACTCTCTTACTATCGACACTTTAATATCAAACTGAGCTGTTTTTCCTTTAAGCTCTTTACTTGGATGATTTTCAGGAAATACTACATCAATTTTCTTCTCATCCCCTGCACTCATACCCAAAAGCGCGTCATCAAACTCTTTCAACATGCGCCCCGCACCCACTTCACCGGTAAATTTTTTTGCAGAACCTCCTTTAAAGGGTTTACCCTCTATGAAGCCATCAAAATCAAGAACAACTACATCATCTTTTTCGGCTGCACGCTCCACATCTTGCCATTCTTTCTGCTGTTCTTGTAATGTTTCTATCATTTT
>DRMS01000070.1 GCA_011322515.1 Leucothrix mucor | reverse complement strand
TGCTAGGCGATGCCGTTAATCTTGGCTCACGACTGGAAAGCCTAACCAAACAATATAATATTTTGATTTTAGTTAGCAAAGAGACGATGCAACAATGCCCCTCAATCAGCTTTCGCCTAGTTGATTATGTGCGTGTTAAAGGTCGTCAGAAAGCGGTACAACTATACGAGCCGATTTGTCTTAATACGATGCTTACAACCGATCAGGAACAACAACTTGAGAGTCATCATCACGCATTAAAGGCTTATTTAGAGGGGGATTGGAAGCAGGCAAATAAAGAATTTACAAGACTATTTAAGCAGCTTAAAGACCCTTTGCATCAAGTCTATCAACAGCGTATGCAGCAGATGGAGTTAATAGCACCTGATGATTGGGATGGGATTTTTACGCATACTAGTAAATAAAAGTTCACTTAATAGTTTTTCAGATAAATAATTTCCTGACAGAAGGAGTGAAAGCTTCAGCTTTTCAGTCACTAAGATAAAATTTAATCAGTGAACGTCTATAGAAATAATTTTTCCAAATTAAAAAGATAACAGCTAATTACCTATATAATACGCAAAATTTTGCTAGCAACTTAAGGTCATATCGTTACCCACAAGTACAACTCTGTGAGGCTTGTTGTATACGGCTCTAAAAAATGCAAAATAAGGCTACCAACTGAAGGCAGGACAAGTAAAGTCATAGCAAACAACCCGCACCCTTCGACAAGCTCAGGGAACTAGCCCTTCGGTAGACTCAGGACATCGCTTCCTGAGCTTGTCGAAGGGTGCGGGTGAATAGCAGAAACATGAACTGTCCCGCCTTTAAGTTGGTAGCCCAAAATTTTAAGCATAAAGCACCCATTTTCCAATAAATCTAGTCTATTATTAAAGACAAACAATCAATCAAAGTTGCACTGTATAAGGGATTAACAAATGGCAATCTATGCTTTATTAGTAGGGGTAAACTCCTACCTAAACGACTCTATCCGCCCTCTAAATGGCTGTAAAAATGATGTCAATCTAATGCAACGTACCTTGCAGGAGCGTTTTTCAGTTGCGAAGGATACTATTCAAACATTGACCAGCCGCAGTGCGACTAAGGATAATCTAGTTAATGGCTTTCAAACGCATCTTAGTCAAGCGGGTGACGGGGATACTGCTCTATTCTATTTTTCAGGGCATGGATCGCAGGAGCCTGCGGGTAAGGAGTTTTGGGAGATTGATACGGATCGGCAGCTTGAAACGCTGGTTTGCCATGATAGTCGTGCGGGTAAGGTGACGGATCTTGCGGATAAGGAGTTGAGTTATCTGATTTCACAGCTTGGTGATAATGGTGCAAAGGTAGTGGTGATTATTGATAGCTGTCATTCAGGGCATGTGAGTCGCGCGATTGAGGAAGGTGATAGTGCTACACGGCAAACCTCAGGGCAGATAGAGCCGCGCGCGCTTGAGCAGTTTATTTTTTATAATGATGCGTTACAACAGGGCTGGATTAATGATCTTGGCAATATTCCGCAAGGACAACATATTTTATTATCTGCCTGCCGTGATATTGAGCTATCCAAAGAAAAAAGGATTGATGGGCAGCTTAATGGTATTTTTACCCATTCGCTTTGCACCCAGCTTAATAGCCAAGCACAGTCATTGAGTTATCATAATTTACTAATGCGGGTACGCGCGCTAACGCATAAAATGAATCGCCAGCAAACACCGCAGATTGAGGCTATTTTAGAGGCAAATACCAATCAGCCGTTCCTAGGGACAACGATTGTGCCGCTTGAAATGATCACTTCATTTAAAAATAATCAATGGGAGCTGGATGCGGGTCTCATTCACGGTATTCATCTTGGTGATGAGGTGGCGTTACATGATAATGACAAGGATTTACTTTTAATTGCACAGGTGACCGAGGTATTTGCAGGTAAAAGTATATTGGCGGCAAGCGCTAATAAGCATAAAACCCTGCTTAAAGATCTTAATGGATTAGATCAAGCCAAGGGGGTTTATAATAGTACGATTACCCATCGCAGTGTTGAGAAGCTGGTTTTTTCTCTTCAAGGTGATGAGGCGGGTACCAGCCTTGCTAGAGAAATGCTTAGAACGCTGAGTAGCTCGCATCATAAGTCTGATTTTATTATTGAAGCGCAAGACGATGCGCTTTCACAAGGGGTTGATTACCGTTTAAGGGCTAAAGAGGGGCAATACACAATTAGTGAAGCGGATAATAGAGAATTTCGTCCCCTTTTTGAGCCTGTGACGAGTGCAACGGGCGGTTATGATGCATCTTCTGCGAGTGAAGCCTTGCTCCAGTTAGAGCATCTTAAACGCTGGCATCAAAAACTGGATCTTGAAAATGTTGGCTCTACAAACAATCAACTTGATCTGGATGCGGTGCAATTAATCATCAAGCATAATAATCAGGAGCTAATTGATAGCGATGCTAATTTACGCTATGACTACCGTCAGGACAATCCTAATCCCAATCCAAAACCACGAATTAGCCTAGAAGTACGCTGTAATCCTGATAAAGCCAAAGGGGATGTTGCACTTTATTGCGCCTTGTTGTTATTTGATGCGACAGATGCTTCCGTGACCTCATTGCTTGATAATGAAGCCAAACTATTACCGCCAACTACTTGTAGCATTCATTTTATGGAGGGAAAGGATTTTCCCGTTCAGGTTAAGCAATCGCTATTTAATAATGGCATTTGCGAAACCGAAGATTTTCTTAAATTAATCGTTAGTGACCAACCTTTTGATGCCAAATTATTGGCACAAGAAGGGCTGGAAATATTTAAGGCGGGGAATAGAAGTATTGCTAATAATGGTACTAATCGAGGTGCAAACAATTTACTAAATCTATTAGATCAAGAACTTAATTTCGCCCATACACGCAGTTTTGATCTGCATGAAGAGCCTGTTATTCCGCTATGGTTTACTAAAACAGTTAAGATAATTACCACACGTCCACCCGAAGCGGTTGATATAACGCCTAATAATGCCACCATCATTACCACAGATTTACGCATTGAACCGCATCCTGCTTTAAGCGCCAGTGTTAGCATAAGCACCTTGGAAGATGCTACCCGCTCATTAGATGCAACGCAGCAAAATACTAATATTATCCCGCCACTATTTCGTGATGATGCGATGACTCCATCTTTTTCATTTTCTACTTCACGCAGTGTCACTAATGATCTCAATATTCTTACACTACATATTGATAGCACTAAAAATGCAACATCGGGTGGTGTTGATAGTGTAACAACAGAACAGCCACTGGTTATTAAAGTTGCTCAGCCATTGCAAAAGAATGAAAGCATTCTCGCCTATAGTTACGATGGTGAATGTTATTTGCCGCTAGGTTGCTCAAGTACGGATCGAGATGCAACAAAAATCATTATAGAGCGCTTACCTGATGCGGTTGCAGGAACAGATGGCGATGAAGCCGATAAAGGTCTATTTGGTTCAATTAAAATCATGTTTCAAAAAATTCTGCATGATAAACTTGGTTTTTTCCAAGATCCAACACGGCTTGCACTGCCTTTATTTAATGATCATGCAGACCCTTATAAAGTCAGCGATTATGAAGATGATGCCGAAATATTGATTGAAACGGTTGAACAGGCGGATAAAATTTTGCTTATGCTTCACGGTATTATTGGCAATACCAAATCAATGGCTGGCTTCTCACAGCAAGTGTTAGCGGATGATAAATCAATTGCAGAACATTATGACTGTGTCCTCACTTTTGATTATGAAAATCTCAATGAACCTATTCAAAAAACGGCTGAGATTCTAAAGCAAAAACTAGCCGCAATAGGGTTAGATAATCAACATGACAAGCAGCTTGATCTGGTTGTGCATTCAATGGGTGGATTAGTATCACGCTGCTTTATTGAATTTAATCAGGGGGATGAAATAGTTAATAAACTGGTAATGCTTGGCACGCCGAATGGTGGGTCACAGATTGCACAGTCCATTAGCACAGGTATTCACTCTTTTAGTGACTGGGCAAATAACACCTTGGCAGCTATTATTAATGGTTATATTACCAATGGCTTAGGCTCATTTGCTGTTGCTGGACTGGTTAAACTGCTTAATATTGGTGGTTTAACGCTAGGGCAAATGAACCCTAATTCCAACCTACTTAAGATGCTAGAAACATCCAAACAAACCGCTATCCCCTATTACATCATTGCGGGTAATACTAACTTCTTAGTGCATAATACAAAAGAAGATATTAGGGCTAAATTTATGCAGCGTATGACTAAAAAGCTCAAGCTAATGAGTTATGAGCAACTCACTAAATGGCTTTATAAAGCACCTAATGATATAGCTGCAACGGTTGATAGTATTCAGTATTTACCTGAAGATTGGTCGCCTAATGCAAAAACTGAAGAAGTTGCTTGTAATCATTTATCTTATTTTGAGAATGATTACGTGCTAAAAATATTGCATAAAATTCTAACAAAGTAACTGATATTACGCAGTTAAAAGCTATTAAAATATCTTTATGCGCCCTCGTTCTTATGCTCCTGCGTGGGAATGTAGACGAATTGTTGCTATTACTCATACTATTTCAACCGCCAAAGTACTTGGATAAACTATCCAAATCATCTGTAATATAAGGGTTGAAACTTGTACTTCGTAGAATGCTCGATATGCATTTCCACGCGGGTGCATGGGGTGGTAAAGTAAATACTAGGCTACCAACTTAAGGTCGGACAAGTAACGTCATGGCAAATAACCCGCACCCTTCGACAAGCTCAGGGAACTAGCCCTTCGGTAGACTCAGGACACCGCTTCCTGAGCTTGTCGAAGGGTGCGGGTGAATAGCAGAAACATGAACTGTCCCGCCTTAAACTGGTAGCCAAATACTAGTTTAATTTTCCTGAATCACATGGGAAATGTAATAGCGTGGTCGTTATGCCTTTTAGCAATAAGCTACCCACCCCAAGCTTCCAACAAACCATCACTAACAATACAATTACGCCCCATTTCTTTGCCTTGATAAAGACAACTATCGACACGTTTAATGGTTTCATCGGTTTCTTCATTCGCATGATAAGCGGTGATTCCGTAAGTCAAGGTGACTTTAAAGCGCTTACCTTCCCACACAAAGGCATAGGAGTGAATGCGGCTCATTATTTTTTTCACCACAATGCGTGCTTCTATCGTATTGGTTTGCGGTAATAGTAGTAAATACTCCTCTCCACCCCAGCGTGCGACGGTATCAACTTTACGCGTAGTTTGACGCATTATTCTGGCGACTGTTTCAATAACGTAATCACCACAGCTATGCCCATAGGTGTCGTTAATTTGTTTAAAAAAATCAATATCTGCCATGACTAAGGAAAAAGACTCCGTTTGATTGTCACGCCCTTGATGTGATTTTTCTTGCTGTAATAATTGCTGAATATAACGGCGATTTGCTAACTTTGTTAGCGGGTCTATGCTGGCTAATTTAGCATATTGCAAGGCTTCTGTTTTTGCCTTATCGACATTATTAAATAGGACAATAATCACACCTTTGCCAATGGTGCTTCTCAGCTCGGTACGAATATCAAACCAACGGTATTTTTGATCTTTGCAATGTATTTTTGAGCATAGTTGTAACAAAGAAATTTCACGATTGACAAGCTGCGTTATTTTATCAAGCCATGTATTCGTCATTTCATGGCGATAGTTAATATCTGGATAGGCTTTTGAAATAAAGCTGAGATGATCAGGTATATCCGTAACTCGGTAACCAATTGTTTTTACAAAGGCTTTATTAACAAATAAGACTCTTCCTCGATGATTACATTTATCTTCTCTGGCAATTAAAGCGGGTGTTGGTAGAAAATTTAGAGTCTTGAAAAATAATGTCTGTTCGTTTTTCGTTATTACCATTTGCATTATCCCCTTTAGCAAATAAGCTTTTAGTAACCGTTCACCTACTCTCTGAAATCTGCTATTTCTACGTTGAAAAATGATCATTTTCCTATGTAAACTCACATTTTTCGCCTTGATACTGACAAATTTCAGAGGAGTCTGAACGGTTATAGCTTTTATATAGAGACCTTTCTGTGAATCGATGAACAATTTATATTTGAACTATTACGATCAAATATGGTCACGTATATTTCTTAATCAGCATAGCAAATTTTATCCACTTTCGTCTAATTTATCCGCGTCTTATTTTGTAAAGATTCCTAAGATAAACGAGACGTGGTGACTTCATACCCTTATAATCTCCAGCCACATTTTCATAAAATATATTAAAATATGAGCAATAACAACATAATATTTGACCCCGCTACATTTGCACAACTAACGGATATAGAAGGCACTTTATTAAAAATACTTGCCATTATGTATATTCCCGTTGCGGCAACACCTCTGGCCATTTGTGCGCATCGCATTGGTGTTGATGACCCTGATACGGGGCTTAGTTTTAATATGAACTCCATCCGTCCCCATTTAAAAAAGGGGGTCGATTTAGGCTGGGTTCAACTAGAGAGTAACCGCTACGCTTGTCACCAAAATTTATTGGATTCTGTCTTGCATTACATGGTTAAAAATGGGGAATTTCAGCTCATAGCCGAACAAGTTATCGAAGCTTTTCCACCTAGAGAAGACGCTGGTATTCTTGATTGGTCAAATATAGATCATGGTATCGCCCACGCACGTTTACATATGTATTTAGGAAATCGTGCCAAGCTTGATGAAGTTTTGAATAGCCTACATGCACGCTACGCTTACTCTGAGCCTGATTCCATGATCAATACTACAGGTTTTTTTCAGGGTATGTTTGGCTCGCCAGCTAATGTGGAGATGTTATCGCTACTGGATAGCAAAACCTTTATGCTTGCTTGCAAAGAGTTAACGTATGCGGGGCTATCAGAGCTAAATAATATTAGTGATGTGTGGAAATTAATGAGTGAGCGTAGCGAATCAGGTGCTACTGAGCGTATTGATAACAGCGGTAATGGTGATGTACGTGAGTTTTATAGTCTTTTAAGCGGGCAAAGAGACATTTTTAGCCCAATGCCACCTACAAATGGTCTGTCAAAAGTCTATTGGTATGTTGCCGATAGCGCTAGACAATTAATTAGCATACAGCCAGAGCCAGACGAGTTGCTTGGCAAAAGCAATGTGGATGCCTGTATCTCTCAATATGAAAAAGGTCGTGATTTATACTGCCAGTTTAAAGGCTTAAAGAAGCAAATCATTGTGTTTGATACCGATTTGGAAAAATTTTATTTGCTTGCCTTGATTGCAAAAGGCGATGCTGAAAGTCTTGAAAAAACAAAACAATTTCTTGCCAAAGCGGAGGAAGATATTGATTACTCTCTCCTTACGGCTTATAACCAAGCATCCATTTCAGGGTTGTTTAATTTTAGGATTGAGCCGATCTACCTGCATGAAAACACCTTTACCTCACTGTTCTATTCACTGATTACGTTCTGGCTAAATCAATCACTTAACGATGGTGAGCTAGAGATTATTGAACATCAATATCAACGCACCGAAAAGAATGGTTATGCGTGGCTAGCAGCAGAATATGCCAGTGCTCTCTCTCATCTTTCTAATAATGAAGCCACACGACAGCACTATCAGCTACTCGCGCAACAACATCATGCAGCGCTCGAAACCAAAACACTTTTTGAACTCATCACCCCACAAGCCGAGTGGGAACGCGCCTTAAATGCAATGAACTTATTAACGACTGCGCCTGATGGTGATGATCAGGGTGAAGAGCGTATTGTTTGGATTCTTGATAAAGATCGTCATAATGAGTATTTCATTACGCCTAAAGTACAAAAAAAATCAGCCAAGGGTGCATGGACAAAAGGCAGGAATATTGCCCTAAAGCGCTTGGTAAAAGAGCGTCATCTTTTCCCGCAATTAACCCCGCAAGACAAAAAATTGTGTGACTGCATTATCGAACAGCAACATTATGATACCTATCATTCCAGCACACCGCAGTTCTATATTGATATGAATATGGCATGGCTGGCAATGGTTGATCATCCTACTATCTATTGGGATCAGGCGCGCGGTGCAGCAATCCAAATCGCCCAGCATGAGTTTGAATTAGTGGTTAGTGAAGAAGGTGATAATTTACGTATTAGTTTTTATCCTCCGTTTAAAAAAGACAATAATGAATCACGTTATTTGATCCATAAAGAAACTCCTACCCGCTTGTGTATTTATCAAAAAAATGAACAAGTTTACCGCTTGAGTGAAATTCTGTCCGATGGCTTGGTGATACCGCGTGAAGCAGAGAAAAATCTACGTGAAACGCTAACCTCATTAGCCCCAATGGTTAAAATACAATCTGATTTAGAAGGAGTTAGTGAAGCAGAAGAAGTGACAGCGGATGCAACCATTCATGCTAATTTATTACCCTATGGCGAAGGTTTGCGCGCTACCTTACGAGTGCAAGCATTTAACGGCTTTGGTCCTCTTTATCCACCTGGGCAAGGACGCGCTAAATTATTAGCGGAGCACAATGGAGTAACCTATAAAACGCATCGTGATTTAGGGCAGGAACAACAAAAGCTGGACAATTTAATTCTACATAGTGATGTGCTTGGTGAAATGGGTGAGTATGAAGATGAATATTTACTTGAGGACGCGCAAGATTGTTTGGAGTTGTTAGAGCAACTGCGTGCGCAAGGTGATGATGTGCTTATTGCGTGGCCAGAAGGCGAAGTAATGCGTGTTACGTCACGCTTTGATAGCGGTAATATGCGCCTAAGTATTAATAAAAAGGGAGATTGGTTTCAGCTTGATGGTCATATTGAAACGGACAAGGGCTTGATCATATCCCTACGTAAATTATTGGAGCTTTCAGAAAAATCAACAGGACGCTTTATTGAAATTGGTGATGGAGAATATGTCTCACTCACTAATCAGTTCCGCAAAAAGTTGAATGCGATGCAAAAGTATTCGGAAAATAGCGGTGAAGGTGCGCGTATCAATGGGCTTGCAGCCTATGCGCTTGATGACTTTTTTGAAGATGTTGGCACACTAACAGTTGATGATGAGTGGCGGCAGCATATATATCGCCTAGAGAATCTGGAAAACTCAGTTGCTGAGACTCCATCGACCTTACAAGCAGACTTGCGTGACTATCAGGAAGAAGGTTTTCGCTGGGTAAGTCGCCTAGCAAAATGGAACGTTGGTGCTTGTTTAGCGGATGATATGGGGCTAGGCAAAACGATACAAACATTGGCACTGTTATTACAACGTGGCAGTGAGGGACCTGCGCTAATCGTCGCACCAACCTCTGTTTGTTATAACTGGGAATCAGAAGTAGAAAAATTTGCACCCACATTAACCCCACTAATGTACCGGGGCAATGAGCGTGAAGCATTAATAGAAAGTGCTTCAGAGCGTGATTTAGTCATTGCTACCTATGGCTTATTACAACAAGACAGTGAGCTATTTTTAAATAAAAAATGGAATACGATTGTACTGGATGAAGCGCAGGCAATTAAAAACGTCAGTGCTAAACGCACCCGTACTGCACATCAACTGGTTGGTAATTTTAAAATGGTGACAACAGGTACGCCCATTGAAAATCATCTGGGTGAACTTTGGAGCCTATTCCGCTTCTTGAACCCTGGCTTGTTAGGCTCGCAAGAACAGTTTATGAAGCGCTATATGATTCCTATTGAGCGCAATAATGATGCGGAAACACGTCAGCATCTTAAACGCTTAATTCAACCTTTTATACTGCGTCGTTTAAAAACAGAGGTCTTGGATGAGTTGCCACCGAAGACAGAAATTACGGTGCGTATTCCTCTGTCAGAAAAAGAGCGCGCCATGTATGAAGCGGTACGCCAAAAAGCATTACATAATCTTGCCACTAAAGACAAGCAACAGCAACAAGGCACAGGATCAGATCATCTTAAAGTACTGGCGGCTATTACCAAACTACGCCTTGCCAGTTGTCATCCTAAATTGATTATGCCTGATAGCACTCTGCCAAGTAGTAAGCTGGAACGCTTTGCAGAACTTGTCGGAGAACTTCGTGAAAATAAACATAAAGCACTTGTTTTTAGCCAGTTTGTTAAGCATCTCGCTATTATTAAACACTATCTGGATGAGCAAGGCATAAGCTATCAATATCTGGATGGCAGCACCCCAGCGGGAAAACGTAAACAGCGCGTTGAAGATTTTCAGAATGGCAAGGGTGAATTATTTCTTATCAGTCTAAAAGCGGGTGGTTCGGGATTAAACTTAACCGCTGCGGATTATGTTATTCATATGGATCCGTGGTGGAATCCTGCGGTAGAAGATCAGGCATCTGATCGTGCACATCGTATTGGACAGACTCGTCCTGTGACTATTTATCGTTTAGTGGCCGAAAATACCATTGAAGAGAAGATAGTAAAATTGCATCAGCATAAGCGTGATTTGGCGGATAGCTTGCTAGAAGGGAGTAATATGAGTGGTAGTATGAATACTGCAGATATGTTGCGGTTGATTCAGGAAGGATAATATATTTATTTTTAGTTAGGAAGTTCCAAGTAATGAATTTACGACTACCAGTTTAAGGCGGAACCGTTCATGTTTCTGCTATTCACCCGCACCCTTCGACAAGCTCAGGAAGCGATGTCCTGAGTCTACCGAAGGGCTAGCTCCTCATGTTTCTGCTATTCACCCGCATCCTTCGACAAGCTCAGGAAGCGATGTCCTGAGTCTACCGAAGGGCTAGCTCCCTGAGCTTGTCGAAGGGTGCGGGTTGTTTGCTATGACGTTACTTGTCCCGCCTTAAGTTGGTAGCCATTTTTTGTTCCTGATTGGAGTACCTCAAGAGGCGCATAGTTGCTCTACGCAACGATTGAGGTGATTCAAGCAGGTGCCAAAGGGCAAGTAAGATTGGTAAAATCATTGCTTGGAACTTCCTTAGATACACTGTAGGTCGGGTTACGTTATTTCGCAATGCTCGATAAGCAAACCCAACCTACACAGCTTCTGTAGGAGTTGTTCCACCAATACTTGCATAGCCTCCTAAGGTTAAACTCCTACTAAGACTTCATCTTACCTTTTTTAATCTGCTGTGCTTCCATTAGCTCAACTTCTCTTGCGCCTGAAATAACAACCTCTGGATCAGGGACATAATTAATATCAGGATTAAGGCTTTCATAAGGAACGGCATTTAAAATTGCCTTCATCGCATTCAATCTTGCCAAATGCTTATCATTAGAACGAATAACCGTCCACGGTGCCTTATTAGTATGTGTATTACGCAACATTTGGTATTTTTGCTCAGTAAAATCATCCCAACGTTCCTGCGCTTGTAAATCAACTTCACTTAACTTCCACTGTCTTAATGGATCATCTTTGCGGCGTTCAAAGCGCTTTGACTGCTCATTTTTACTTACGCTAAAATACAGTTTAACTAAAATAGTTCCTTGCCTAACTAAATCTTTTTCAAAGCCCGTCACTCCATTCATAAAATCCTTGTACTGCTTTTCAGTGCAAAAACCAAACACAGGCTCTACCATTGCACGGTTATACCAACTGCGATCAAATAAAACAGTTTCACCACCATGAGGTAATTTTGCAGTATATTTTTGGAAAAACCACTCTGTCTTTTGATGCTCTGTTGGTTTTCCTAATGCAACAATACGGTAATGTTTTTCATTCATATAGCGCGTAACACGACGAATGGTTCCACCTTTCCCTGATGCATCTCTCCCTTCAAATAAAATAATCAAACGCGTTTTAGTTTCCTCCAGATATTTCTGCATTTGAATTAGCTCAGCCTGAAATGGCTTTAGGCTTTTCTCTAATTTATGTTTTTTTAGAATTTTTCTATCTTTCGCTGTTTTCTCACACGTTTTAAGCAAAGATGCATTTTCAGTTTTTAGTGCTTTAATCTCTTTTTTGAGGTGCTTCTTTTTTATTTTTTTTTGAGAAGGCGGGAGAATTGTATTAGGCCTTTCTTCGATCATGATGATTTCCTCTTTTGAAGTGATAATTTATGGGGTATCAAATTGCTCTAGCGCTATTAGCACTAAAATATTTGATTATTAATACCCATATCGTTACCCACAAGTATGATCACTAATGTAGCTTCTTATAACTTGCAAGTAGCCATATACAACAAGTACCACAGGCTTGAGGCAACGATATGATGAATACCTCCATCAAATCCAGTATGCAGAGGTGGATAAATATAAAGCAACGAATCCATCAGCAATGCTTGCTTGGCAAAGGTACTAAGTTATTAAAAGGCTTTTTTCAAGAACAACAGAATTGTCGGTGATGATTGCTAAAAGCCAATCAATAGGGGGCTAAATTCCTTTTCTCTATTGATCTGAGTATAGACCTAAGCGCTATAGATATCTTTAACATCCGATCAAAAACAGACCGAAAAGCCATATTATCTAGGGGAGTTTTCTAGGAGGTTGTTCAAGAACAGCATCTCATTATCAAAATAAGTTTTTCTACAGAGAAAGAAAATCAATAAGTTATATTAATAAGCATTTTATCAGTTCAATACCCTCGCCAAAATGAAAGGCAAGTAACTGATTTATATAGATCATAAAGAGCTATTTTTAGTTTAAATCAAAATTGGTGAAGGTATTGTCAATTAGAGCCTAATATCAAACAGGCATAAGAAAGATATGATGTATTCCCTGAGTAGCGTTTAGACTTAGATCTTTTGTTTCCGTAGTCTGCCCTATCTTAGCTGATACTCGATACTTACCGACTGGAAGACTAAATTGCCGACTAGTCGTATTCGATGCGCTAGTAGAATAATTACCATCACGCTGTTTAATCGATAAATTGACAGGAATTGGACGCTTGCCCTGTTTTGTTAATGCCGATAAACGCATCACCCCTATTTCTGTAGGCTGTGTAGTAACCGCCGTTGCACCGTCACTGCGAAAATCTTGTTGCATTGCCTGCAGATAAGGCAACGCTTGTAGCCTGTGCTGGATAACATCCCTAACCAATGTATCAAAAACACGTCGCTGTCGCGAGCCATGTCTTAACTCTGTCGAATGCACAAATAAGGTCGCAGAAAGCCTCGCATTATTACGTTCATGGATATATTCATATGCCCTTGACACAGACACCAAAGGCATAACAGGTGTATCTAATCGATTATCCGAATTAACAGCCCAAGTGTGATGAATACCGCGTGCAAACTGGATGCCAGGAAAACTTATCCCAAGCATAGGCCCCGCACCACTACCATGATAAGACAAGGTGATAGGGCGTTTTCTAGTAATATCCTGAATAATACGATTGATTATATTTAGCGTATCTCGCTGTTGTGCCTGACTATGCCCCTTTGGCAAGGGATGCACTCCCAGTGTTACTAAGTGCGGCGCAAGGTTATAAATTAAACGCGCATTACTCCGATCAAACTCATAATCATTACTTGGGTTAGTAGCCTGAATAAAAACGGTAATGGGGATACCATGATCAGTAAGAAACTTCACCACTTCATACGTACTGCTGAGATGATGGTCACCCGCATGGATATGATCAATCGTGAAAACGACCTTATCCAATACAGGCGGATTTGCTGAAAATTTATATGTTTTTTGTATACTTGATAGTTGATACGTTGCCATAGCTCACCTCTTTATCATTTTTTTATAATTGCATTAATCGAACTATAGTTTTTCACATAAATAATTTCACAGATACTCTAAGGTACGCACAGCGACATCGACAGTGGAAGTGGAAATTTACTGTTTATAACGGATTCTGTTGGTGCTTAAAATATAGTACCTCTTTGCATAAATTAAAGCGGGACAGGCTTGCGTAGGTTGGGTTAGCTTGCCGAGCTAGTGAGGCAACGTAACCCAACAGATTTTAAGATTAATTGT
>DRMS01000069.1 GCA_011322515.1 Leucothrix mucor | reverse complement strand
TCTTCCATCATTTTCGTGAAAATAATAAAAAGTAGATTCACCATTGAAGAACATGAAGACCCCTTGAGGTAATGGAAAGAAGTCTTTCCCATGAAAATTCTCTAGGGTCTGTTGGTATTTGGTTATACTTTTATTTCTTAACTGATGTTATGCAGTAAAAGCGGCTACTAACTCAAGGTGGGACAAGTTAAAGTCATAGCAAACAGCCCGCACCCTTCGACAAGCTCAGGGAACTAGCCCTTCGGTAGACTCAGGACACCGCCCTTTCGGTAGACTCAGGACACCGCTTCCTGAGCTTGTTGAAGGGTGTGGGTGAACAGCAGAAACATTAACTGTCCCGCCTTAAACGGGTAGCCGTAAAAGCAATTAACGTATGTTTATGCATCCTATAGAGGTAGGGAACGTTAACAGAACCGAGGAAAGCCAAATATTATCAAAAATCCAGTACTCAAAGGTGACTTATAGCATTGCTTGGTACAGCGTAATTTTCCTTACTGATTTCAAATCCTCACAACATGCAACTAAGTTCATCGCTTTTTTGTCCGCTAAACTCCCTTTAAGGTAAATTTCTATATCAATTTTCCCCTCTAAATAATGCAACACGATATTACGGATATGATTAGCTAAACCACTTTCTTGTATAAATGGATACAATTGCTTCATTAGTTCACTGCGGCTAGGAAGTTTGGCACTGGAGCTGGCTATTTCATCATTTTCAGGGTCTATATGCACGGTTATATCCGTCATTTCAGGGAATGCTATGCGTGTTTTATTCATAACACTTTCAGCAATATAATGACCTTCAGATACTGTGAGATAGGAATTTACTTGAATATGCACATCAGCAAGGACTTTGCTACCCATTTTACGTGTACGCAGTAAGTGCAGGCTATCAACACCTTCAAGACTGCTAATAAATTCTTTTACCTTGGATACTTTATTAAGCTCAACAGCGGTATCAACCAGCTCCATCGTACTGTCGAGAATTAAACGAGCGCCCATATAAAAAATCATTATAGCGACCAAAATAGCGGCTACGGCATCTAGCCATGGGATTTGTAACAATACGCTTGACGCTACGCCGAGCATGACGAAGAGTGATGAAATAGCATCAGAGCGGTGATGCAATGCATTAGCACGTAATAGATTAGAATTAACTTGGTTGGCGATATAATTAGTGTATTGATACAACCCTTCTTTGGCAATTATCGCAACTAGGGCAAATAGAATTGCTAATGCACTAGGTTGGAGTAAGTTTTCAGGATGCAGTAAACGATCCAACGCGCTTAGACCGATACCAACGGCAACGCCTGCCAATGCCATTCCCAAAATAACGGTTGCGACTGTTTCAATCCGCTCATGTCCATAAGGATGCTCTTCATCCGCATCTTTGCTGGCTAGTTTTGCCGCGTATAGCACCACAAAATCACTGGCTAGATCAGATAATGTATGCAATCCATCAGCGATTAATGCTTGTGAATGTGCAAAAAAACCGCCAATTAACTGTGCTACTGAGAGCAAAATATTAATAATAATACCTGTTAGCGTGACTTTATGGGTCGCTTCATAGCGTTGCTTATTAGTGTATTTTATAGTGCTAGTCTCTAAATCAGTGTTTGATTCAGGCATCTTCTGCACCCACTTCCACAATCACAATATATTCACCATCTTGCTCACGGCTGTCTATTGTTTTGTGTCCATGTACTTTTGCCCAAGCGGGAATATCATGTAATACCCCAGGGTCGGTACAGATCGCTTCGATTCGATCTCCTGTTGTTAATGTTTCTATTTTTTGCTGGACGCGAATAACAGGCATTGGGCAAAGTAAGCGGCGGACATCTAGTTGGTACATTGGGGATTCCTATTTTATTGGCGGATAAGTATAGCGCAGATTTTATATTTATTTGAATGCAGAGCATTCTAAAAGGGGGGATTTCATCGAGTGAGGGGGAGTGATATAAGGAAGTGTCAAGTGATGGATTTACTTATATTGCGCAGATCTTTTGTTCCCGATTGGAGTATATCAAGAGGTGCATAAGTCATATCGTTACCCACAAGTATAGAGTACTTTTCGTAAGCCATTGTTTTATTACTAATGTGAGTAATAATTGGCAAAACATTCTCTTTTAGGAAGCCTGATCTACTGAGGTTGTGAGACTTGTGAGTAACGATATAACTTAAAAGAGGAAGTATTCCTAGTAAAATACCCGCACCTTCGATAAGCGTAAGGAACTAGCTTCCTGAGCTTGTCGAAGGTGCGGGTATGTGTGCTTAAATTTTAGCTGTCTCATCTCAAGCTGGAAACCCAAAGTTTGGCGTTTGGCATACCACTAGATGTCAACAGTGAACAGATCCTATAGTTTTTCACATAAATAATTGCACCCTTCGACTCCGCTCAGGGAGCTGTACCCTGAGCGGAGTCGAAGGGTGCGGAAATTTAATAAATGAATATCTATAAATTGCTTAAGTTATTATTTCCTCGTCCCCAGCTACTCTTTATGTAAAAATGCAATCAAGACAAACTATCAAGGAATACATCATGCTATC
>DRMS01000068.1 GCA_011322515.1 Leucothrix mucor | reverse complement strand
GTCGGTGCAGAGTTAAATATCGAAACCATGCGGATGGAGCTAACTAGCTTTAGCGAAATATTATTTAACCCTGTCGCACAGGTGAAGTTTATTCATACGGTTGCGGGTGGTTATGTTGCAGGTTCGATGTTTGTTTTAAGTATCAGTGCTTGGTACTTATTAAAAGGACGTGATACTGGTTTTGCTAAACGCTCCTTTGCAATCGCCGCAGGTTTTGGTACCGCTGCTATTTTCTCCGTTATTTTGCTGGGAGATGAAAGTGGTTATGAAGCAGGTGAGTTACAAAAATATAAACTAGCTGCTATTGAAGCAGAGTGGGAGACAGAAGAAGCACCTGCTGCATTTACCGTCTTTGCTATTCCTGATCAAGAAGCCCAAGAAAGTCACCACGCAATAAAAATCCCTTATGCACTCGGTATTATTGCTACACGCTCCCTTACGGAAGAAGTGAAAGGGTTGAAAGACATTATTAAAGAGAATGAAGCCCGTATTCGTAATGGCATGGTGGCTTATAGTTACTTTGAGAAAATTCGCAAAAAAGAAGCCACAGAAGAAGACAAAGCCATGTTTGAAAAGCTGAAAGGTGATTTTGGCTACGGTTTACTCCTTAAGCAATATGCGCCTAATGTCGTTGATGCGACCGAAGAGCAAATTAAATATGCTGCAAAAAATAGTATTCCCAAAGTAGCACCGTTATTTTTCGCCTTCCGTATAATGGTCGGTGCTGGTGTTGCAATGCTGTTTATTTTCTTGATGGCATTCTACTTTACCGCTAAACGTACCTCGTTTAAGAAACGCTGGTTATTGTGGATCTGCTTTATTGGTTTACCATTACCGTGGATAGCGATTGAGTCAGGTTGGTTCGTTGCCGAGTTTGGTCGTCAACCTTGGGCAGTAGGAGAAATATTACCAACCGCTCTCGCCTCGTCAAATCTTACTTATAATGATGTGCTATATAGTTTAATAGGGTTTATCGCCTTGTACAGTGTATTGCTAGTTATCGAAGTTTTCTTAATGTTAAAGTTTGCGCGTCTAGGCCCTAGTGCTTTACATACAGGACGCTATCATTTTGAAACAAAAGGTAATAGCCATGCCGCTAAACCGTCAACAACTCAAGACTTAATATAGGAGGATCAACAATGGAATTTTTAGATTACGCAACAATAAAGTTTATTTGGTGGGCTCTGATTGGAGTCTTGTGGCTAGGTTTTGCATTAACGGTCGGCTTTGACCTTGGCGTTGCCATGTTGGTTCGCTATGTCGGAAAAACAGATGCTGAACGACGTGTCGCCATTAATGCCGTAGCCCCGCATTGGGATGGTAATCAAGTTTGGCTTATCCTCGCAGCAGGTGCTATTTTTGCCGTATGGCCTAATGTTTATGCAACCGCATTCTCAGGCATGTATTTAGCCATGATGATTTTATTATTTGCTTTAATACTACGCCCACCTGCCTTTGACTATCGTTCTAAATTGCCTAATAAAAAATGGCGCAATGCATGGGATTGGGTACTGGTTATCTCAGGTTTTGTCCCTTCGCTTATTTTTGGTGTTGCGGTTGGTAATTTATT
>DRMS01000067.1 GCA_011322515.1 Leucothrix mucor | reverse complement strand
TTTTTCAAGTTGTTCTTTCTCTAGTATTATTTGTGTAGCCAATCCTATAGCTAAAAATGTACCCATTTTTTCTCCCCTCTAGTCTTTTTTTAAAATCCCCCTAACAGTATCACGAGAAACCTTGACAATCATTTGATGATCAAAACTTTTATTAGCTAGTTTTTCAATCAATTTTACTAATGTCAAATGATTGTTTTCCCCCTATTTGCTAAAATGAGGTATAACCCTTTTTACGTTTTTGCAATCCCATTAATAATCCAAACGCCGCCATTAAGGTCACCATCGAGGTTCCACCATAGCTCACTAATGGCAGCGGCACTCCCACAACGGGCAAAATACCGCTCACCATACCTGTGTTTACAAATAAATAAACAAAGAATGTCAGGCTTAAACTTCCACCTAGCAGACGTGAAAAAGTATCCTGACCTTTGGTTGCCAATACCAACCCTCGCCAAATAATAAATAGGTAAATAGTCAGCAAGAAGATATTGCCAAATAAACCAAACTCTTCTCCAAAGACAGCAAAAATAAAGTCCGTATGTCGTTCGGGTAAGAAATCGAGTCTTGATTGATCACCATTCAACCAACCTTTTCCATAAATTCCGCCAGAGCCAATCGCAATGGTTGATTGGTAAATATGATAACCACTTCCCAATCGATCAGCAGTGGGGTCTAATAAGGTTAAAACGCGCTGTTGTTGATAAGGATGCATTCCATAAAAGAATATAAGTGGCGCTGCTCCTACTGCGGTTATGAGCAAACCAATCAGCCATTTCCATGCGATTCCTGCAAAATAAATAACAAAAAAACCTGCACTCCCCACTAATAAAGCCGTACCAAGATCAGGCTGTTTCACAATTAATGCCATTGGAATACCGACTAATATTATAGCAACCAATATATCCCTAAAACGTGGCGGTAGTGTCTTATGCGAAAAATAACTTGCTACCATCATAGGCACCGCCAACTTCATAATTTCCGCAGGCTGAAAGCGTAGACTACCCAGCTCTAGCCAACGTTGCGCACCTTTGCCCATCGTCCCCTGAATAATCACCAATATTAGCAATACAACACCAAAAAGATAAATCCAAACCGAAACTCTGTTTAAAAAACTACTGGGTAACTGCGCAACAAATAACATAATACCCATTGCCAAGCCCAATAGAATAAAATGCCGGGTGATAATATATAGGTTTTCACCGCTTTGATAATCTGCTCCACTTGCACTGTATAATGTCAACCCGCCCAGCACTAATAAAATAAGCAGTGCAGTAAATAATACTAAATCAATACGTGAAAGCAGTTTAAAAATAGTACCAAAAATTCCTCCCGTTCTATCCATTTCGTCTACCCTGCTTCTTCCTATTTTTACTGCGTTTTGATTTTCTGTTCTTTAGTGTTTTCTTTCTTAACTTTTTCTTTTTACCTTTTTTTTTCTTCTTTCTTTTTTTGATCTTTTTAGCTTTATTCTTAGCTGCCTTTTCGGCTTCTGCCTCAGCCTTGGCTTTTTCTTCCTCTGCATCAGGGAAGAAATAAGCATCAAGCAACTGTCGTGTTAATGGCGCAGCAACCTTACTCCCCCCTCCTGCATTTTCAACAATCGTTGCAATCGCTATTTCAGGCTTACCCGCAGGCGCAAACGCAATAAAGAGAGAGTGATCGTGTAATTTTTTTGCCAATCGCGATGCATTATAGCTCTTATTTTGTGCCACACTAAAGACCTGTGCTGTCCCTGTCTTTCCGCCAAATTTATACTTAGCCCCCCTACCAGATCGTCCTGCCGTCCCTCCTGGACCGTGCACCACATGCACCATAGCATCAAGAATATAATCCCAATATTTTGAATTACGCACCGCAACAGAATTCAGTTGCTGTGTTGATACCAATTTTTCGGGTAAATTTCGTGATATTCGTACACCGCGTAAAACATGCGGTTGCATTCTGACACCACGCATAGAAACAGTCGCTACCGCATGCGCAAGTTGCAATGGAGTGACCGTCCAATACCCTTGCCCAATACCAATATTAACCGTATCACCTGGATACCAGTTCTGATCAAAACGTTTTTTCTTCCACTCCGCTGACGGCATAACGCCAGAACGCTCATGCGGCAAATCAATGCCTGTTTTTTTGCCAAATCCAAAGCGTTTGAGCGATTTTGAAAAGCGATCTATCCCCATGCGATAAGCAAGATCATAAAAATAAACATCACAGGACTGGAAGATAGCTCGATTTAAAGCAACATGCCCATGCCCTCTTTTCTTCCAGCAACGATAACGATGTCGAACCCCTGGAATCTGGAAAAATCCACGTCCAAAGACAGAACGAGAGCGTGTCACCGTCCCTTCATCCAGCCCAACTAATGCAGCCATTGGTTTAATAGTTGATCCAGGCGGATAGGTTCCTTGCAAGGCACGGTTATATAAAGGTCGGTCTGGATTATTTCTTAAAGCGTTATAATGCTTATAAGAAATACCATCAACAAATAAATTAGGGTTATACATTGGCACTGATGCCATCACCAATATCTCACCATTGCGCGGATCAATAGCAACTATTGCCCCATTACTATGACGTGCCTGCAATAAGGCCTCTGCTTTAAGCTGAAGTTTCACATCAATACTTAAAAATAAATCTTCACCTGCAATGGGATCTTTTTTATCCAAAACACGCTGAGGTTTGCCGTGGGCATCCACCTCAACTTCTTTAAAGCCAGAGGTTCCATGCAGACGTGTTTCATAGAATTTTTCAATACCTGACTTACCAATATGCGTTGATCCCTTGTATTCTTTCTTACCCTCTTTACCTAATTTTTTTAGATCCTTTTTATCAATGCGCCCCACATAGCCAATCAGATGCCCAGCTGTTTCTTCAAGCGGATAAATGCGCTCCATACGAACATTAATTTTAAACCCAGGAAAGCGTGAACGATGCACCGAAAAGGTCGCAACTTCCGCTTCAGTCATACCAGGACGCAATACAACAGGGAGAAACTTTGAGTTTACGCGCAATTTTTGCTTAAATTTCTTAATAGCCAATGGAGTCATCGGAATGATCTCATTCAAACGCTCCAACTCATTACTAAGATCTTGAACCTGATCTTTAGTCACCTCCAAAACATACTCAATATGATTATCTGCTAATAAAATACCATTACGGTCATAAATTTGACCTCGCACAGGAGGAATAGGAATACGTTTTTTATAATTTTCCTGTGACAGCTGCGTGTAATGCTCATAATTATTAATTTGCAGAAAAACCAAACGTACCATAACCAGTAATAGCGCAAGGAATACCAATATTCCAGCCACCATCGATCGCGAGCGAAATAATTTCAACTCATCTCTTTCATTCTTAACTGTTGGAATATAGGGCATTAATTTACTTAAGCTTAAAGTGATTGTAATATGAATTTAGACTGTAATTTGACGCGATATTATAGCGTAAAGAAGAGAAATAGTTGCCCCCTAAAATGTTAAATACTGTAATAAATCATACCAATTTATAATTAATTGCAAAACAATGAAAATAGTACTGGATTGATCGGTAAGTTTTGATTATCCTACGCGCTCCCAATAATTAAGGGAAACAAAGGAGAGGTGGCTGAGTGGCCGAAAGCACTGGTTTTGAAAACCAGCGAGGGTTTGTAGCCCTCCCAGGGTTCGAATCCCTGCCTCTCCGCCA
>DRMS01000066.1 GCA_011322515.1 Leucothrix mucor | reverse complement strand
CGATGGATAATTTTGCTGGTTTGGTAGGCAATGATATTGCGCCAACCTTTTTTTGCAAATATGGCACGTTGTTGTAGAGGTGTCCTGCGATAAGTATCAAAAACATAGGAATCAGGTAGTTGGATACCCTCTATACTCCCTCCTATATAAATAGCATGTGTTTTTTCATTTAAGTAATAAACACCTGGATGTTTTTGAGATATTGTTCCGTATACTTTTTCTGCCTCTGTCTTTTTGTTCGGTGTCCAAATGCTTTCTATAGAAAGTACTGCAAGCATAAACCCCTCTCCATCTTGCAATGCAATTTTAGAACCTATTTGAATCTTACCTTTCTCAATGAAGTCTTTAGGTACATCGAAAGTAACTGGCATAGGCCATAACAAGCCATTTTTAAGGCGCATAGTATGGATTACAGATTCATACTCAGCTTCATTCATAAATCCGTTCAAAGGGCTGTAAGCCCCATTCATTAATAACTCTAAATCACAAATTTGACGTTGCGTTAGGGTTACCGCTGGGTAGTTTGCAGATGCTTGTTTTAAGTTTTCTGATTCTTTTTCTGACACTATAAGGTTGCACAGTTTTCCACTATAGGGGCTTATTGAATTGCTCATTTTTTTTATTAAATAGTTGTGGGTTATTTTTTAGAGTTAAGTAGGATGCTACCTGAGAATTAGAATCGTAACGAAATGATTGAAAGAGGCGAACAGCGGGGCTATTTAACCAATTCAATAAGGAAGTCCGCTTGCAAAACTATTTGGTTATAGAGAAATGACTATAGGTAGGCGTTACGCAATTTTTGACTTGAAAATAAAAAAAGCCTTTATCAGGTCAATGATAAGGCTTTTTTATAATTTGGAGCGGGAAACGAGATTCGAACTCGCGACCCCGACCTTGGCAAGGTCGTGCTCTACCAGCTGAGCTATTCCCGCGTTGAGGTGGGCATAATACGGATGGTTATGGATACTGTCAAGCGGCTAATTCAATTAATTTTAGCTTTTTAATTCCACACTGACTAAGGGTAAATCTCTCCCCCTAAGCGGTGGTATTTGGGATGTTATTTATACCTGAATTAATGCTAGATAGTCTTGCTCTGTCATGACTTCTGTCCCTAACGCTTCTGCCTTTTCTATTTTCTTGGCACCGACCTTTGCACCTATCACCAGTATGTCTGTTTTTTTATTAACCGTGGTTTGTACTTTTGCACCTAAACTTAGTGCCATTTCTTTCATTGCATTGCGAGGTTGCTGCATTGCGCCTGTGAAGACTAATGATTTTCCGCTAATAGGGCTATCATCAGCAACTTGTTCATTTTGATCCGTTAGTATTAGGTTAAAGCCAAGTTTTAATAGCGCTTGAATACTCTCCCATTTACTCTTTAGTGAAGTGGGAATTGCCTCTGCTGTAATCGGACCAAAACCATTAATTTTTACAATATCGTCTGAGCTTAGTTCAATAATTTTTGCTAAGGGAACTTCTTTTAATAGTTTACGCGAGTCTCCACGCCCTAAATGCTCAATACCAAAAGCAGCAAGAAAGCGCCAATCTTCTACTTCTTCTGTGCATGAACGCTTTAATTGTGCGACTAGATTAGTTGCTTGTTTAGGACCAAACCCCATTGCTTCAAATTCATCTGCCTGTAATGCGTAAATAGCGGGCAGTTGTGTAATCTGTTTGGCAACTAATACTT
>DRMS01000065.1 GCA_011322515.1 Leucothrix mucor | reverse complement strand
ACAATTAATCTTAAAATCTGTTGGGTTACGTTGCCTCACTAGCTCGGCAAGCTAACCCAACCTACGCAAGCCTGTCCCGCTTTAATTTATGCAAAGAGGTACTATATTTTAAGCACCAACAGAATCCGTTATAAACAGTAAATTTTTTATTAAAACAACCCTATTGGCTACCAGTTTAAGGCGGGACAGTTCATGTTTCTGCTATTCACCCGCACCCTTCGACAAGCTCAAGAAGCGGTGTCCTGAGTCTACCGAAGGGCTAGCTTCCTGAGTTTTTCGAAGGGCGCGGGTTGTTTGCTATGACGTTACTTGTCCCGCCTTAAGTTGGTAGCCACCCTATTTATAGAAGCATGAAATCATTGCTTGGAACTTCCTTATAGTGTTTCAAGCAACAACATTTCTTAGTTGTCACGAAAATTACAGAAGAACCCAAAAAATTGCTCTAATCATTCCCCATAAAAGAATTGGGTGTGAATGGCTATAGTGATGATGTTTAACCACCCGTAACAGGCGGAAAAAAAGCAATTTCATCACCATCAACAACAACCGCCGTATTCAAATCAACATACTCCTGATTCACTGCAACGAGTACTTTATCAGGCAGATATTCCTGCCTTGTTGCCAATACCCATACTTTCTTCGCTGTTAGTGATATTTCATCAGAGTTTATTACATCTTCAGCACGTCCTACTTCCTCTCGCAGGCTAGCAAAGTAGTTTATTTTTATTTTCATAACACATCCTAAGGACGTTCCAAGCAATGATTCTACCCATCTTACTTGCCCTTTTGTCCCTGTTTGAACCATCTCAATCGTTGCGTAGAGCAACTATGCGCTTCTTGAGATGTTCTAATCAGGAACAAAAAATCAGCGAAATATGGGTAGATTTATTACTTGAAACTTCCTAATTAAAAAGTACGACACTGTTTAACGAAAGGTTTATCGGTGAGTCCCCAGCGATTTTCATAGGGTGCATGCGGGTCTGATGATATTTTTCCTTTTGCGATATTGTTCCATAGCTGACGCAGGTTAATGTATTTATGATCATCATGTGGATAAGCGGCAATACGGCAATGCTTGTCTAATGCACGCTCTATTTCTGCGGGTACATTGTCGTGGAATATTGCACGTGCCATGAGTTGTGGGGTAATTTTTCCTTCTTTCAAAATACCCCCTGCGTAAGCGATATTAAGCACTTCTTCAAAATAGCGCTTGAGACGTTTATCGCGTGATGGTGTTGAGTAATAATCATATTCTTTGGCATTCATGCAGTTTCTGATTGATCTGCCATGCCCGTCTCTCTTTGAGCGTAGTTTGCGTAGGTAGTTAAGCCCATCATTAACATAGTTGACACGCTCTTTAGCAAAAGAGCATAGACCGACTAAGACACGCTTGGTTTTTTCGGTGAGTGGTTCTGGTCTTCTGCGTAATTTTTTTGCGATAATGTCAGTAAAGGCAACGTAGTTATAATCTGTCTGTGCTGCGATAGTGTATTGTTCCGCGCTGTAACCTGGTTGTTGTTGCATGGGTTTACGAATATTGCGCGGCCATTTAAAACGACGATAGCCATCCGTCATATTTTTTCTATCTTTGGGAATAAAGAAAGGATAGGCGTACAGTTTAATCATCATTTTAGGGCTGGCAGGTGTGGTGGAACTCATAATGACGGTCACGCCCGTATCCGTAATACCAACGATTTCATACGAATGCGAACCGGGCTCTACATATAAATCACCTGAGCGAATCTGGCTTAATGGAATGGGGTAAGTATCATGTACTAGCGAGCGCGTCCCGACCCGATCATTTATATACAGCATAAATTGACGTAGACGCTGATTTTCTGACAAAGCATCCCATTGGTTCATATCATTACTGAGTAGTTGCGTTGGTTTATTGGCATTATTAATCACAAAAGGTAGTCGATTTTCATAGGAAAAAACCATGCGCATGAGGTAAATAGCATCTGCACAATCATGAGGAATGCGATAATACTTTTGATTACTAGGATTCATAAAGAAATTGGGCTTCCAATTTGTCGCTACCCAGTTTTGGTACTTTGTCTCCCAAGCATTTGACCATGTATTTTTAGATTTCCAGACAGCCGCTTGGAGTGAGGTACTCCAAAATGCAAATAAAAGTATAGGGACTAGTAGTAGGAGTTTATTTTTCATCTTTAATGCAATCCTTTGGAAATTCGGGGGAAATATATGGGACAATAACAAAATTTATCGCTAATGATAAATCCTTCGACCCATTCTGCACTAAATTAATTCCTTTCAGTCGCCAAAGCTTGCAAAAAATCACCCCAAGTCATTGAATTATGGTTAACAAGCAGTTTATTATTAGCGCTTGTAATGACCATTTGATAGTGGTTTTCGATCTTATTCAGCATGCCACGCTGGCTATAACGCAGCAACTTTTGATACATAAACTCAGGTAAAATAGTGGCTTCTTTAGTGGTATCTAAGGATATATTAATCAGGCTCGTCTTTTTAGATAACATTTTTTGCGCCACAATTTTTGTTAACTGCCCACGTTGCTGATCAATTTTATCATTTAATAGCCAAATATGATCCTGCCCTTCTGGGGTTTCTGCATTTTCCTCTAGTGTCCACTGAATCTGCTGCTTGAGATTAAATGCCTGTGCCTCTGCTTGTAAAAACTGCTGATAACCACGGGTAGATACATCACGCAGGGTAATTATCAGTTCAAGTTGTTTTGTTTGTGGCGTTATTAATTGCAGTTTTCCTGATAGGAATTGATTGATATGTGCTAAATTTCCCTTTGCTATAAAGATAGGTTTGCTGACAGTACCCGACATGCCTGAAAGAGTGAGTTTAAAAGGCTTAGTGGTATAGTGAATGAGTTTTTGCTGGCGTTGTTTTTGCTTATTAATATCAACATCAATTATTAGCCTAGGAATTTCTAGCAAGCCTGTGGTGGCAATAAGACTTAGGTTATCGGCATGGATTTGCATTTTATTATGTAATGAATCGGCACTCAGCACGCCATCAGAAATAATATGATCAGCGCGCAATGAAGCGGTTGCTAGCGTGCGAATATGACTGTGATAGTGCAGTGTATTATCAAAATCAACCCATAGACTTAAAAAAGGCGAGTTAGATTTAAAGATTTCGCCTATCTGTGTTTGACTAGATTCAGAGAGTTGTTGAGCGGCTAATAAAGGATCTAGCGATATTTTCCACAGTACTTTGCCAAAACGCAATTTTCCATCATCAATAAAAACAGGTCCAAAAAATAAGTTAGCATTGAGAAATAACTCGCCCATTTGCTCATCAATAAAAGCAATTTTTGAGCTGATTTTTAGGGAGGCTTTTGCGCCAACAAGCGTGGTTTTATAGCTTAATAACTCAGCATCAATGCTATTTAACGCATTATTTTGGACGTTTTCTTGCAAAAAATCGCTAAGCTGTTGTTGCGCATCCTTAGTAAGATACCAACCTGCCAAGCCCCAAATCATTATTAGGCTAAGGAAGACAATAGCAATGCCGAGCAAAATGGTGTTAAAACGAGTCGTCACGCTATTTTTTCACCATCTTGTAATAGTCGTTTGGGCTGCATACCAAGTGCCAATAAAGCAATACTATAAATAATAATTGATCCACCTATCAGCCCAAATAACATAGAAATTTTCTGCCAAATTCCTGCTTGT
>DRMS01000064.1 GCA_011322515.1 Leucothrix mucor | reverse complement strand
TTCTGCTTTAGCATCTGAATGTACTCGGACAATAATTGGTCTTTTTTTAGATCCTAATTTAGCCATTCTACCTCCATTTTAAAACGACTATTTTTAGCATAAATACTAAAAATCCGCTATATTTTCTTTTAGCCAAACAATAGATGCAACAAGATAGCCCGTATGGAGTTTATGGAATATGGGAAAAGGCGGGCTATGCACACTATTTCTATTATTTATGATTTAATTGGCTACCTACTTAAGGCGGGACAAGTAAAGTCATAGCAAACAACCCGCACCCTTCGACAAGCTCAGGGAACTAGCCCTTCGATAGACTCAGGACACCGCCCTTCGATAGACTCAGGACACCGCCCTTCGATAGACTCAGGACACCGCTTCCTGAGCTTGTCGAAGGGGGCGGGTGAATAGGCAGAAACATTAACTGTCTCGCCTTAAACAGGTAGCCATTTAATTTTAGCATGAATAAAAATTGAGAACGATCATGCAAGGGCATTGTTCTCCCGTATTTCGCAAGGCTTCATACAGGCTACGCCATCACGTATTGGCAGAGGATTTTTTAGATTTGTAGGATGGATAAACGATAACGCATCCATCAAAATCAATGTGTTATATTTATCCATCCTACAATATTTGTGACATTAGTTTATGTGAAAAACGTTAGCATCTTTATGCGAGACATATTTTTAATCTGTAATCGGTGAATTAAGCGTAGTAAAACGCATTGATAAATCAATCGCTTTAATATTTTTAGTAATATCCCCTATCGAGATAAAATCAACGCCTGTATCAGCAATGCTACGTACATTCTTTAAGGTAATATTCCCTGAGGCTTCTAGTTTTATAAATTTACCTTCATTTTGTGCAACGGCTTCTTGCATATCTTCAATGCTAAAATTATCCAACATAATAATATTAGGATTAGCGGCACTGGCTTCTGCGTATTCTTCTAGGTTTTCAGTCTCAATTTCAATTTGTAGTGTAGGATGCAATTTACGTGCTTGTTCAATCGCATTAGTAATAGAACCCGCTGCCATAATATGATTTTCTTTGATTAAAATCATGTCATAAAGTCCCATGCGATGGTTTTTTCCTGCCCCACAGGTGACCGCATATTTTTGTGCTTGGCGTAAGTTTGGTAATGTTTTACGGGTATCTAATATACGCGCATGGAACCCACCAATCAGCTCTGCATAGCGGTCTGTTTGGGTTGCGGTGGCCGATAATATTTGCAATAGATTAAGTGCAACGCGTTCGCCACTGAGTAAGGCACGCGAGTTTCCTGAAAGTGTACAAAGTGTTGCACCTGCCTCTATGACATCTGCATCATCGTAGTTCCATTCTATTTTGATACGGTCATCAATCTGCCTAAAGACTTCATCGAACCAATCTTTGCCTGACAAGATGGCAATTTCACGACAAATAACATGGGCTTCTGATGTTTGATTAGGATCAATTAAACCAGCAGTGACATCTCCACTACCAATGTCTTCGGCTAATGCTCGTTGTACTGTTTCCTTAATATTTTCTGCTAATTCCATAATTGCTTACCAATTTATCTATCCACGCATAAAAAAACGGCAAATACCAACATGATATTTGCCGCCGTAGTTTAGCTTAAACTAAAGGGATGTGTACACTATCCCTGTGATGATAAACGTAACTGTTATTTCAAACGATTGATACCCATCATTTTCAAAATAGATTTCTCATAGAATGGCTCAGAGCTACCTTTTTTCATCTTGCGGATAAAGTATTTTTCAAAGGCGATTTTGGCTAAATGCACCCATTTACCTGACTTGAACCAAGCTACATTGCGTGGAGGAATTTGTGGGATAGCGACAAAAGCTGCACCTGAGTCACCAAAATCCGCTAAACATAATGCCGTCCATGTCCCTGTATGCGTTGGTTCTTTGCCTTCTAGTTCTTCATGAATATTATGAACTAGTGCTGTCACCATCGACTCAATCATATAGCCCGTTTTCGGAGCACCTGTTGCTACAGGCGTTGCTTCAATAGGTGGAATAGCAATACATACACCTGCGGAATAAATATTTTTATAGGTAGGATTACGTTGATGATCATCAGTCATAACAAAGCCACGCGGATTACATAATCCTTCAACTTTTGTAACCACATCAACACCAAAGAAGGCTGGTAACATCATTGCAAGATCAAATTCTATTTCATGTTCCTGAGCTACTTCACCTTGAGTGTCTAGTTCGCTAACAAACATCTTGCCTGCTTCAACCTTGGTGGTTTTTGCATTAACAATCCATTTAATGTGTTGCATACGCAACTTGGATTCTAACATGCCTTTTGAATCACCTACACCACCCAGACCTAAATGACCAACATAAGGCTCTGAAGTGACCAGTGTAATATGGAATTTGTCACGAATTTTACGTTTACGTAAATCCGTATCAACGATCATCGCAAATTCATAAGCAGGACCAAAACAACTTGCAAAAGGCATTGCGCCAACAATAATATGCCCACTGCCTTTTTCTATCTGTTTTTTGTAATCTTCGTAGAATGCTTCTGCATGATCGACAGTACAAACGGAATGCGTGTGTCCGCCATGAGGTCCACTGCCTTCAATTTCATCAAAGTGAAGTTTAGGACCTGTTGTGATAACAAGATAGTCATAGTCAATGGTATCGCCATTTTCCATTTCTAGCTTATTGTTCTCAGCATCTATTTTATCACAGCGATTAGCGATAAAATTAATTCCCTTACGTGATACATATTTTTCAATATCAAAACAAATATCACTGCGACCTCTCCAACCCACGCCAATCCAAGGGTTGGAAGGTGTAAATTGAAAATAGTCACGTTCATTTATGAGTGTTATTTCATGTTCTTTCCCTAATTCATCTCTTAATTCGTATGCAGCTGGCATTCCGCCCGTTCCAGCACCTAATACTACGATATGAGCCATTTTTTACTACTCCATTTTTGTCTATTAAAAAGCTTGATCAACTATAGTTAGGAATATGTGTGAAATAATCTCCCAATCTCTAACTTGCCTTTTCCCCTAATTTAGATGATCCCATTTGTTGCGTAGAAAGGACTATGCGCTTCATGAGTTCATCTAATCTGAAATAAAAATTCTGCGTTAGAGCTTCGGAAAGTTATTCCATGCATATTCCTTAGTAAGAAGCTTCAGTTGAATTATATTTTTTATAAATCAACACCTTCGTCAAAATGAAATATCACTCATTTAGACATGTTTTTTCACTTTGCAAGCAACTGATTTATATAGAGCATAAACAGCTGTTTTTGGTTTAAACCAAAATTGGCGAAGGTATTGCTAATGTAATCTAAACCTTATAAGTAATTACATATGTATGTGAGCCATTAGGCTCTGTTGATATTTGATTGTTATCTAACCTTTTTGCCTTCTCTCTATGCTAAAAGAGAACCGTATAGCCTTGCTATGCGCTTATTTTT
>DRMS01000063.1 GCA_011322515.1 Leucothrix mucor | reverse complement strand
TATTGCTAATGTAATCTAAACCTTATAAGTAATTACATATGTATGTGAGCCATTAGGCTCTGTTGATATTTGATTGTTATCTAACCTTTTTGCCTTCTCTCTATGCTAAAAGAGAACCGTATAGCCTTGCTATGCGCTTATTTTTGCCTTGACCTGATAAAAGCAAAAAATTGTCTAAAAAGCGAAAATATAACCCAATATCAACAGAATCTAGGAGACTTTTTCACATCCAATGAAACGATTTTCATAAAGGGTGATTTTCAAGGAAAATATTTAAAATATTTGTAGCATTCATTACTACAATCATATTTTGCTTGATAGATCTCCATATAATTATAAGTGTTAAATTATTGTCCGATAAGACCATAAAAGCGACCATTCGTCAATTAAAAGACAGCGAATAAGAATAATAATATTAAAATATCAATACCTTATTTTCTGTTTTGAGTTGCTTCTCACTCCCATATAAGAAAAGTCACTAGATTAGTTTTGTCTGCCTACTGTTAAGAAAGTTCCAACTAATTAAGTTACTTAGGACGTTTCAAGGCATTTCAAGTAATGAACCTGCCCCTATTGAGCAGATTTTTTGTACCTGATTGATCGGCTACTAACTTAAGGCGGGACAAGTAACGGCATGGCAAATAACCCGCACCCTTTCGACAAGCTCAGGGAACTAGCCCTTCGGTAGACTCAGGACACCGCCCTTCGGTAGACTCAGGACACCGCCCTTCGGTAGACTCAGGACACCGCTTCCTGAGCTTGTCGAAAGGGTGCGGGTGAATAGCAGAAACATGAACTGTTCCGCCTTAAACTGGTAGCCGATTGATCCATCTTAATCGTTCCTTAGTTACTGATGTTACGGAGTTAAAAACTATTAAAGTATGTTTATACGCTCTCATCGCTCCAGCATGGGAATGCATATCGAACATTCTACGAAGTACAAATTTCAACGCTTATAGTACAGATGATCTTGGAACTTCCTAACATCAGTTAACTACTTAAAACGTTCTAACTAATTAGTCGTTTTATAATGCATCGGTCCACCCCTAAAGGGAGCAAAACCTGTACCAAAGATAGTCCCCGCATCCAGTAAATCAGCATCTTCAACTAATCCTTCATCTAAGCATTGTTGCGCCTCATCCAGTAGCTTGTTAATTAAACGATCTTGTATTGGTTGCACATCACCCTGCCAATCAGGCTTATTATTTTTTACAGGCTTGCCTTTTTTCCACTGATAAAATCCTTTGCCACTTTTTTTACCTAGTAAGCCCTTTTTAACATCATTAGCCAAGCTATCAGGCACACTTTTACCAACCGTTTTTGCAAGAATTTCACCGACATGCAAACAAATATCTAAGCCCACAGTGTCAGCAAGTTCAAGTGGTCCCATTGGCATACCAAAGTCTGTAGCAGCTTTATCAATGACTTCTGCGGGGATATTTTCTTGGTATAGCATCACAGCTTCTAATAAATAAGGGACTAAAATACGGTTGACTAAAAACCCTGGAGAGCTAACCACGGGCAACGGTAGTTTATTGATATGAGTGGCAAATGCTTGTGCCTGAGTGAGTACTTCTTTGCTAGTTATTTTTGCGGTATAGATAATTTCTAGCAGGGGCATTTTTGCTACAGGGTTGAAAAAATGCAGACCTACTAAGCGCTCAGGTTGTTGCATTGCTTGGGCTATATCTTGTAATGGGATGCTGGAGGTGTTGCTGGCTAATAGTGCATGACTGCGGGCTTGTTTTTCTACCTCTGCAAATAATGTTTGCTTTGCTTCAAGATTCTCAAAAATGGCTTCAATAATCACATCCGCTTTGGCAATACCATGTCCGTTTGGATCGGGTAGGAGATTATCCTGTGCTTGCATAATACGTTGTTGCTCACGTTTATAACGATGCTTAAAGCTAGTGTTAGCACGTTGCATCACTTTGGCTAGTGCATCGGTGTTCGTATCCTGAACGGTTACGCGAAAGCCTTGCATGGCGCACCATGTGGCAATATCGCCCCCCATTACACCACCACCGATGAGGTGAATATGCTTGGGTTTAAAGTACTTTTTATTGCCTAATGCCTTTAAGCGGTTTTGCAAAAAGAAAACGCGGATAAGATTTTGTGCCGTATTGGTTTGAATTAAATCTGCAACGGATTCCGCTTCTGCTTTGAACATTGTGTTATTTTGACAACCATACTTTTCCCATAAATCAATCAATGCATAAGGGGCGGGATAATGCTTAATATTGGCATGTTGTGCTACGGTAGCACGCATTTTCTTGGCAATGAGTTTTCTTGCAGGGATGCTTTCTAATAACTTATATTTATAGGAAAAGGTTTGTTTAGCAGGCTGTGGCGCTCGCTTAATGATTTGAATAGCGCTATTTTTAAGCTGGCGTAGCGGAACGCTGAGGTCGATAAGACCTAATTTAGCCGCTTTCGGTGCTAATAGATTGCGTCCTGTTAGCATTAGTGGCATGGCTTGCAGTACCCCCATGCGATGTATTGATCGTACAGTGCCGCCAAAGCCTGGATGAATACCGAGTTTAACTTCGGGCAATCCTAGTTTACTGCTGTCAGTCGCAACAATATAATCACACGCAAGTGCTAGTTCTAAGCCGCCACCAAGACAGAAGCCGTCAATCATGGTTAAGGTGGGAAAGGGCAGTGTTTCAAGGGTGTCACAAAGGCGATGTCCTAGTTGGATAAATTGCAAAGCGGTGTTGTGATCACAAATACCCACAAAGCCTTTTACATCGGCACCCGCTATAAAACCGCTCTGTTTAGCAGAATAAATAATCAGTCCGCGAGGTGGCTTTTGTTTGATTTCATTACAGACTGCTAATAGCTCATGGATAACCTCAGGATTGAGTATATTGGCAGATTTATCAGCAACATCTAAGCTGAGCCAGACAAGATTATCGGCATCTGTTTGTAGTGATAGGTGTTGATAAATGTTCATTGGATTGCCTCCACTAAGATTGCCCCGCCTTGTCCACCGCCAATACATAGGCTAGCGATGCCTTTTGAAGCTTGCTTGCGTTGTAATATGGTTGCCAGATGTAGCACAATTCTTGCACCACTAGCGCCGACTGGATGCCCAAGGCTAATTGCACCGCCATCAATATTGAGCCTATCGTTGGGGATATTGCCTACCACAGTATTTAAGCCAAGATCATTTTTACAATACTTTTCATTATTGAGTGCTATCACACAAGCTTGTACCTGTGCCGCAAAAGCTTCGTTGATTTCAAAATAATCAATCTCATCCAAGGCAAGATTATGTGATTTTAAGGTGGCTGTAATCGCATTGGCAGGTCCTAACCCCATTTGGGATGGATCAACACCCGCCCATTGTGCAGGATTTAATCTTGCTAATGGGGATAAATTATGACGTTTAATCGCTGCTTCACTAGCAAGTAATACGCTACAAGCGCCATCGGTAATTTGAGAGCTATTAGCAG
>DRMS01000062.1 GCA_011322515.1 Leucothrix mucor | reverse complement strand
TGTCCCAGCTTAAATTGGTAGCCCTCGTATGTAGTCTAAGCGAAATATGGGAGGTAATCATCAAATGTCAGCAGAACCTAGTGACACTTTCATTTCTTTCCGTGTAACTATGTCAATTTACTTGCTAAACTTTACGTTCTTTCATTAATAAAAAACACCTATTACTATGAGCTCATTGCGCGACCAATTATTTAAAGCAGGACTTGTTAGCGAAGAACAAGTTAAAAAATTCGAAGAAAAACCTAAAAGACCTAAGGTCAATAAAAAAATAAATAAGCCGCACCACAAGAAGGGTAAGAAAAATAAGCCTAAGCATGAATTAACGGATTTAGAAAAATTCTATCGTCAGCGTTCCAATGAAGAAAATAAAGAGCGCCAGCAGGCAAAAAAAGCGAAGGAAGAGGCAGCGCAGCGTAAAAAGGAAAATAATATAAAAATAGGCAGGCTGGTCAATGAAAATTTACTGGATGCTAGCGATGCGACTGAACGCTATAACTTCATTATTGGTAGTAAGGTCAAATATGCTTATGTCAGCGCAGAGCAATTAGAGAAACTTGCAGAGGGCAAGCTTGCGCTGATCTTTCAAAAGGGGAAATGCCGCGTGATTTCTAGTGAAATAGCACAGAAAGTTAGGGAGATTGATAGCAACAGGCTGATTATCCAACAGACTCTAGAAAAAGAGGGGTAATTTAGAGGTGTGTTGCCAAGCTTGTGTTTTTGACTCTCAATACAGGCTACAACATACTGCCTTGTATAAAGAAAGTTTTAGGGGGGAATTCTACCCCATCTTATTTTCCCTTTTGCTTCTGCTTGAATCCTATCAATCGTTGCGTAGCGTAATATGGGTAGATTCATTATTTGAAATTTCCTAAATTGCTAGCTCAAATAAATTGATAATAAAAAATGAGTAATTATATGAATAAATATCTGCTCCTTCTTCTTTTGCCACTTTTTACCATGCTGGCATGTAGCTCAAGTCCAATAAAGGAAGTACGTTATGCAAATACGGGGTCGCTTGTCAGTAATGTCGTGCCTGCTTTATTTAGAGGCACATTAACAAGCCATAATTCCGTCCGCGCACGATTAGGTCTCAAACCATTATATTGGTCAAATAAACTAGCAAGATATGCACAGCAGTGGGCTAATCACCAAGCAAAGTCACAAAACTGCGCTATGCAACATCGACCACATTATGCTGGACCCTTCAAACAAATATATGGTGAAAATCTATTTTGGGCTAGTCCAAAACGCTGGTCGGATGGAAGGGTTGAGCTACAGCGGATTAGTATTGCGGAGGTTATAAAATCATGGGCTGACGAGGATATCGACTATAATTATAATAACAATAGCTGTCGCTCAGGCGCGCAATGCGGACATTATACGCAGATAGTTTGGCGTGAAACTCAAGCAGTGGGATGTGCGATAGCGGTCTGCCCAGATAAAGCTCAACTTTGGGTGTGTAATTACAGTCCACCAGGAAATTATATTGGTGAAAAACCGTATTGATATTAGCAGGGTGTCATCAATTTTCTTGATTGCCCTTTTATCCCTGATTGAATGATCTCAATCGTTGCGTAGAATAACTATACGCCTCTTGAGATGCTCTAATCAGGAACAAAAAATCAGTGCAGTATAGGTAAATTCATTACTTGGAACTTCCTAATCCAATCAGAAATAAAATATCTACTGAATAGGGTAACTTAATTTCTTTAAACTTCCTTATTCATATCTGCTTCATCTTTCGGTAGATAAAATAGTGATACCTAGATTCTGTCAGTTGTGCGCACAGATAAAGTACAACGAGGATTCTAAGAGACATATACTATGGGGAGAAGCATGAAAAATATAACTATAAAAAGTAACACTATCCATACCATTAAAGCATCCTTTATCGGGGTAGCACTAATCGGTTCATCACTACTATTGACATCTTGCAGTCAGATGAGTGGCTTATTAAAATCAGATAGTGATTCATCAGAGGAAGATTCGGCACTGGTTGTACCACCTACACTACGCTTGCCAGACGCTCGGGTTGGGTCTACACAGTCGGCAGCACCCGCTATCGCTACTCGACAATCATCTTCTAGTTCTACGGGGGGTGTGCTTGATAATAAAAATTATTACGTGGTCGTAGGAACGTATCCAAATCAGGATCAAGCATTGGATACTTTTGTGCGCTTATCATCAATTGGTTTACCTCATGCAGCAATGGAGTCTCGGAAGACAAAAGCGGGTAAAATGTTACATATGGTGCGCCTTGGACCATTTCATAAGCAATCTGATATTGATAGAGTGAAAGATAAATTAGTCAGTGATGGAATGTCACAGTTTAAAGTTGTCGTTAATTAGGAAAGTCTTTTCTTTCTTAGAAAGGTATAATTAGTACAAGTGTTACATTGAAAATTCTCAGGAAGTTATTACAATACAGGGTTTTTAAGATACTCTTTATAACTTAAGGAACAGTCTCGAAATAATATGCAGCTCTTTGCTGACTCTTTTTCGCCTGATCCGCACCCGCTACTCGTTGCATATGAATAACTATGCGCCTCCTGTCGGATACGACTCAGCTAAAAATAGCCTAGTAGAAATCAGTATTTTATTTCGAGACTGTTCCGAAGAAATGCTGGGAAGCTGTTCTAGAATTTGTCACAAGGAAATGATTACAAGATGATATTCAATTTAGCTAAGCTTGCTAATGCTGTTGCACTAAATATAACCTATAAAATACTGTTTATCATTGTTTTATTGTTTAATCCACTACTAGCAAGTGCGGACAATCAACCGATTGCACCCGTTCTAGATGCGCAAAGCTATCTATTAGTTGACCACATTAGCGGAGTAGAGTTAGCTGCGAAGAACCCAGCAAAGCGTATAGAACCTGCTAGCATTACCAAGCTAATGACAGCCTATGTGCTTTATGGGGAGTTGGCAAAAGGTAATGCAACACTAGAAGACCGTGTATTAGTCAGTGAAAAAGCGTGGAAAATGGAAGGTTCACGCATGTTTGTCGAAGGTGGTAAAAAAGTACCACTTGAGCGTATGTTACACGGTCTTATTGTGCAGTCAGGTAATGATGCTGCTGTTGCGTTGGCAGAGCATGTTGCAGGTAGTGAAAGCGCCTTTGTTGATAAAATGAATGCGGCGGCAGCTAAACTCGGTATGGAAGGTACGCATTATGTTAATGCATCGGGTATGCCTGATAAACTGCATTACACTACCGCAAGAGATATTGTCAAGCTAGCGCGTGCGCTTATCAAAAAATATCCTGAATTTTATAAAATCTATAAAATCAAACACTATACCTATAATGGCATCAAGCAGTATAACCGTAATAAATTACTATGGCGTGACAAAACTGTTGATGGCATGAAGACAGGTCATACAGACTCTGCTGGTTATTGCCTAGTTGCATCGGCTGAACGTAACAATATGCGCTTGATTTCTGTGATGTTAGGTACAAATAGCAAAAAGACACGCGCCGATTATAGTCAGCAATTACTAGAGTATGGCTTTCGCTTTTTTGAAACACATAAGCTCTATGCAAGTAATTCCGTATTAGCTGAAGCGCGTGTCTGGAAAGGAACTACAGATAAAGTAGCGGCAGGTACCATTGATGGCTTATATGTCACCATTCAAAAAGGTCATTATGAAAAACTTCAAGGAATGATGGAGTTATATAAAGACATTGACGCGCCAGTGAAGCGCGGAGACCCTTTAGGAAAAGCCATTATTAAAGATGGCGATATTATTGTTGCTGAGCTACCACTTGTTGCATTAGAACCTGTTGATGCAGGTGGTATATGGGCATCAGTGAAGGACAGTGTTAAAAAACTTTTTTCTAATTAAGGAACTTCAAAGAAACAAGTCTACTCTCTTGCTTATCCTTTTTTTCTGCTTGAATGATCTCGATCATTGCGTAGTTTGGCTATGTTTACCTTGAAATAATCCAAGCAGAAAAATTGTTACCCAATAGGGTAACTTTATTTTTTAAAGCCCCCCCGATCAGTGTCAATATGAAATCAAAACCGCAAACTTCAGAAGAAGAGTCACTTATAGAATTTCCTTGTGATTTTGCTCTTAAAGTAATGGGAGCAGCACTTCCCGAGTTCCATCAACGTATGATTGAAATTGCGGGTAAACATGATCCGCACTTTGATGAAAATGAAATTAAAATACGTAATAGCAAAACGGGGAAATACACCAGCTTAACGCTCAATATTCACGCGGAAAACAAACCGCAGTTAGATGCACTTTACCGAGAGCTAACAAGCTGTGAACTAGTTCTTTGGGCGTTATAATTTATCATTTGTGAGCGTGTAAATGATAAAAATAAAACAATTAGGTCTGCAAGACTACCAACCAGTTTGGCAAGCAATGCAGGATTTTACCCAACAACGCGATAAAAAATCAGAAGATGAACTCTGGGTTGTAGAACACACGCCTGTTTTTACGCTAGGTCGCAACGGTAAGCGTAAACATATCCTTGATGCAGGTGATATTCCCATTATCCCTATTGATCGTGGAGGGCAAGTCACCTATCACGGACCTGGGCAACTCGTTATTTATTTACTGATTGATTTAAAACGTCGCCAACTCGGTGTGCGCCAATTAGTCACCCATATAGAAAATACCCTTATTAACTTTTTAGCCTCTAACCATATTTGTGCTAATAGTGATCCCCAAGCACCTGGTGTTTATGTCGATGCTAAAAAAATTGCAGCTCTGGGTTTACGCATCTCACGGGGTTGTAGCACGCATGGCTTAAGTCTTAATATTGATATGGATCTGAGCGCCTTTAAACGTATTAATCCTTGTGGCTATAAGGGAATGGAAGTAACACAATGTAAAGATCTTGGTATCCATAAATCCATGTCACAAATTGCAGGGGAATTAACACAAAGTTTGCTAGAGACACTACCTGTAATGGATAAAAATGAAAGTTAATAAGCCATTATTTGCTATCAGTAGCTGTCTCTTTGGTGAAAAAGTTCGCTATGATGCAAAGTTGAAAGCATTACCAGCTAAAGAATTACAGCAGATAAGTAAGGAAGTTCAGCTACTCCCAATCTGTCCAGAAGTCGCGATTGGCTTAAGCATACCTCGACCACCCCTTCAGCTAAGACAATATGTAGATGGTTATCACGCAGTCGTCATTGAAAATCCCGCTCTTGATTATACTCAAGCATTACGCAATTATGCTGCGCAGCTTTTAAAGCAAAATCCAGAATTAAAAGGTTGCATCCTAAAGCAAAAATCACCTAGCTGTGGTACGGGTAAAACAAAGTTATATGATAGGGAAGGGCAGTTGCAGGCATTAGATGGTTGGGGGATTTTTGCAGATGAATTACGCCGATTAAAACCTGAATTGATCATAAAAAGTGAATAGCAATGTTGTTTTATTTGTATTAGAGTCCGCCTTATATTTAAGTGGCTATCAACTTAGTTACCCCGTCCTAAATTAGTAGTTCACTCTATAAAGTATTGCCACAAATCCGCTAAATAACAACCTAAGGATCCCTCAATGAGCCAAAACATTCACACAGACCGCATTTTAATCCTAGACTTTGGCGCACAATATACCCAATTAATAGCTCGTAGAGTGCGTGAAATAGGGGTTTACTGTGAAATCTATCCTTGGGATGTAACCACAGATGAAGTTGCTGACTTTGGTGCTAAAGGTATTATTTTATCAGGTGGTCCTGAATCAACGATAGGGGATGATGCACCTGATGCGCCTAATATTGTCTTTGAATTGGGCATCCCAGTACTAGGCATTTGTTATGGCATGCAAACAATGGCATCACAACTTGGGGGTAAAGTAGAAAATGCGGATCATCATGAATATGGTTATGCGCAGGTAAGGGCGCGAGGGCATACTAGATTATTTAAAGATATTGAAGATGAAGTGAATGAACAGGGGCATGGGTTACTGGATGTTTGGATGTCGCATGGAGACCGTGTTGAAGCCATGCCTGACGGTTTTAAGCTCATGGGAAGCACGGATAATGCACCAATAGCGGCAATGGCGGATGAGAATAAGCAATTCTATGGTATTCAATTTCACCCAGAAGTCACCCATACCAAACAAGGAAAGCGTATTATAGAACGCTTTGTTGCAGAAATATGTGGCTGTAAGGCGTTGTGGACAGCACAAAATATTATTGATGAAAACTTAGAAATAATTAAAGAACAGGTCGGCTCCGATGAGGTGATCTTAGGTTTATCAGGTGGCGTTGACTCTTCTATTGTTGCTGCCATGCTACATCAAGCAATCGGTAAACAATTAACTTGCGTGTTTGTTGATACAGGTTTATTGCGCTATCACGAAGGCGATCAAGTAATGGCTACTTTTGCCGAGCATATGGGGGTAAAGGTTATCCGCATCAATGCCGAGGAGCGCTTTTTATCCGCATTAGCAGGTGAAACTGACCCAGAAGCTAAGCGCAAAATAATCG
>DRMS01000061.1 GCA_011322515.1 Leucothrix mucor | reverse complement strand
AAGTTCTAAGTTCTAAGCAATGACTCTACCCCTGTTTGCGCAGATTTTTTGTTCCTGATTAGGGCATATCAAGAGGCGCATACTCGGGCTACCAACTTAAGGCGGGACAAGTCACGTCATGGCAAATAACCCGCCCCCTTCGACAAGCTCAGGGAACTAGCCCTTCGGTAGACTCAGGACACCGCCTCCTGAGCTTGTCGAAGGGGGCGGGTGAATAGCAGAAACATGAATTGTCCCGCCTTAAACTGGTAGCCGTTAGAGCGGTAGTTAAACACTTATGCCGCTGAGGCGTTACTCTTCACGTCCCATTAAAAAGTCCTGATATTCTTTTAACTTATCCCATTTTTCGTTATAGGCTAAATCAGCTTGATAAGGCCATGTTTCAGGGTCATACATATGTAAAGCAGGGCTTGCTGCATTTAAAATTGTTTTTATTGTCTCGTTATCTGATGCGCGTAAATCAGCATAGGTTTTAACACCAGCTGTATGTAAGGCAGTCTCTATTTTAGGATCTATACCTTCTATTATTTTAAAATCATCAAGCTCAGCTGTTGCTTTGTTAACGGTTGCAGATAAAGCTGACGCCGAATTAGATACGTTGTCGTTTGCGTTATCCTGAGCCTCTGTAGTTGCGTTCTGCAGAGGTGAAGTTGCATCAGAAAGCTTATCACCTACAGAGGAGATGGCATCCGAAGTTGTTTCTTTGATAACAGATCCTGTGTCAGAAATTTTATCACCAGCAGAAGAAAAGGCATCAGAGGCGCTTTCTTTGATACTAACCCCTCTATCAGTGAGACTCTCAGTGACTGCTGATCCAGCTTTTGCCAGTTTACTACCCGTTTCGTGTGCAGTATCAATAGCGGAGGAGCCAGCACTCGCAATACCCGAACCTACTGCCGCGACAGAGCCACCAATAATAGCGCTAGCACCCGTTTTCTTGACGATATTGCCTGTATCAAAATCATCAGGATAGTTAGATCCAGCTTGTTGTGTAGGTTGTCTAAAGCCATTTTGTTGATCAACTGTTTTACGTTGCTGGAGTTGTTTGCGGTTTGGTTTATTGCCACGCAGTTTGCTTAATGCCCAGCTAAACAGAGCACCTAGTAAAAAAGCACCCGCAAGCATGATTAGAATTTCAAAGGTGGCATCCATCATTTCATAGGTTTTTGTTACATCGTTATTAAACATAGTCATAAGTCCTTGTTAAATTTTTAATGAGGGGCTTTAAAAAAATTTCCTTATTTTGTAGTAGCGCTTTTAGCACTAGGAGTTAACTCTACTCGACGGTTTTTCTTTCTGCCTTTCTCCGTTTTATTTGATTTGATAGGTTTACTTTCGCCTTTGGAGTCTAGTTTGATTTGATTTTTTGGAGCGCCCTGCTTAATCAGCATTTTCTTAATGATTTCAGCACGCTTTAAACCAAGTCTTTTATTAGCAGCTTTTCCTCCAATGCTATCAGTATGTCCTGTTAAGGTAATCTTATTATCAGTTGATTCTTCCAACCATTTAGCAACTTTTGCAAAATAGTTAGCGGCTGACTTTGATAGTTTGGGTTCAGCTCCACGAAAAGGGAAGTAAAGACGACTGCCTTGAATGCTTGTTGTAGAGATTGTCTTAACAGTCTCTACAGCAACTTCATCCTCTGCCGCTTTCTCATCCTGTGCCGCCTTTTCAACCTCTGGTTCTTCAGGGGATTTTTCTTCAGCTACAATAACCTCGGCCTTAGGGCTGTGATTATTGTCAAGCGCATCAATAATGCCATCTTCATCCGAATCCTTAGGGTTGACTATTTTTTCACCTATTTCATCCGCATCTTCTATGCCATCACCATCGGTGTCTTTTTTCAATGGATTGGTTTTAAGTGCTATTTCATCCAGCGTAGTCAAACCATCATTATCATCATCGGGATCAATAGCATTAATTAGTTTGTCATTATCAGTATCAAGTGGCGCTCCTGTGTTATCGCCAACCTCAGTGACATCATCAATGCTATCGCCATCGGTATCTTTTTCTAACGGATTGGTATTAATGGCACCTTCAAGTAGGGTTGGCAGAGTATCGTTATCATCATCCTCATCAAGTGCATTGATGATACCATCGCCATCGGTATCAATTGCTGCACCTGGTTCATCACCGACTTCCTCATTATCAGGTATGCCGTCACCATCACTATCCGTTTTATTTGGGTTTGTTTTTAATACAGCTTCTTCGTCATCGGTTAATCCATCACCATCACTGTCAATGGTTTCTTTAGGCTCTGCTGAACTTGTGTTATCAGTTGTCTGGGATTCTTTTTCTTCACTTTCAGTTTTAGCTTCTTCATTGATCTCAGTTACTTTCTCTTCTTTTTGCGTTGCTTCAGCAACGGCAGGAATAGCCGTTGAAGCTGTGCCTATTGCGCCAGCGGTAGTCAATGTTTTATTGGAACTACAAAAGCCTTTTATTTTGCAGGTGTAATACCACCAGCTACCAAGTGTCCATATGGCGGCTAGCATAAGTAGAATGAGTACACGTTTTTTCATGAGTATTGGCTCCTTTGATGACACATTTTGATAATTGCTGTTTTAGCTGGGAGGAGGGGGGAACAGGCTGTAGTTATAGCATGTTTTTAATAAGTTATGCCAACTATATGAATAATTAGCTGTTTTGTATATTTAATTAGCTATTAATTGGGTTTATCTTCTTACTTTTTACTTAAATTTTGCAAGTGCTATCTGTGTATGAGTGCCTGTAGAATATAGGTTTTAATCTTCACGTTTTATACGTTGAATAGAAAGGCGATGAATCCAGTAGCTAAGCCCCATCGTTAGCAATACAGCAGTAGCAAAAGCATACAAACCATAGTGAACCTCAACTTTTGCCAGTGCCCCAAGTTTTACTGAAACCAGTAATAGAGCAACGACAAACACATCTAGCATCGACCATTTTCCTAGTGTTTCTATTATATGCAACGATTTATCAAGCAGGGAGCCGCGAGAATAGTCAACATTTAAGATAAGCAGTAGGCTAGCTATTTTAATAACAGGAACACAAAGGCTAAACACGCTAATAACAATAAACAGAAACCATTCCTGATCTGCGTAAAATTGTTTGACGGTTGAAAGCAGTGATACGGTATTTTCAATAAAGCTAAATTTTATTAAGGTCAGTAAGGGAGCGGTTATGCCAATCATCAGTATGCCTAACGCGACTAATAATAGTAAATTGATGATAATAGACTGCTTTGGAAAGTGGCGTATGAGTGATTTCATTTTTATCCTTTTTTTCTAAATTGACCAGGAGGCATGCCTGTGATTTCTTTAAAGGCAGTATAAAAATTTGACTGCGAAGTAAAACCGACTGATAAACCTATCGAAAGCACCGATGCGCTTGGTTCATCAATCAACTGCTGTTTTGCCTCTGCTATTCGGTACTCACGTATAAAGCGTGAAAACCCTTTATGTAATTTACTATTGATCAACTCAGATAGTTGATGTGGCGTGACTTTTAGCCGTGCTGCCGTTTCTGCAAGATTAATATTCTCATTAATATACAGTTTTTCATGATCCATTAATTGCTTTAAATCTGCCAAGGTTTTATCACAATCAATCTGTTTTAAGGTAGAGGTCGCATAAGTTGCCTGCACCGCTTCTTTTACTTCTACAGTAATATTTGGGGAGCGTATTAAGGTTAAATCCGCAATAAAAAAAGCGCTACCAATTGAGATAGCATAGACAATATAGAAAGTTTTTGTCTCAATAAAATTGCCAATAAAACCAATGATAATAACCAGTAGAGCAATAAAGAAGATAATTGCTAATGTAACGAGCTCTTGCTTAAAGCGGCTTCGTTGTGCACGCAATTTATAAACCATCAGTGCAACCCAAACAACATAAGCGCTACCTATTAAAAAAGCTAGCGGTTGGGCAATATTTTGCGGGATAAAAAGGGCGCTAAGCAAAGCGGGAATATAATGCAACAGAATAATAAATGGCAGATATTTTTTATGCCGACTAATGGGATCTGTGGTTAATATCTGGTGACTAAAAAAATAAAAACAGGGCGCAACACAGAAGAGAAATAGGCTATAGCTCGGTGAATTAATCCAGTAAGAATTCCCCATAATTAATTGATAATGGGCAAACTGTAGTCCTGCCAGAGTGACGAGGAGGAATATCCCTGCAAGTCGAGACAGCAGTTTGTCTTTATACTCAATACAGTTAAGATGCGCAATCGCAAGCAATAAAGCGCTGAAAATTGAAAATCCGATAGTGAAAATGGCGAACGTTTGCATTAGGCTACTCCAAAGGTTACCAACTTAAGGTGGGACAAGTAAAGGCATAGCAAACAACCCGCACCCTTCGACAAGCTCAGGGAACTAGTCCTTCGATAGACTCAGGACACCGCCCCTTCGGTAGACTCAGGACACCGCCCCTTCGGTAGACTCAGGACATCGCTTCCTGAGCTTGTCGAAGGGTGCGGGTGAATAGCAGAAACATTAACTGTCCCACCTTAAATTGGTAGCCACTCCAAAGAAATAAACCCCCAACCGCAGTCTTTATTCTAGGTTTTGTTGACATTTGGTTATATCTTCACTTTGTAGTCGATTTTTGCTTCTACCAAGGCAAAAAAATAAGCGCATAGCAGGGCTACGCGGTTCTTTTTTAACGCAGAGAGAAGGAAAAAGCGGCAAAAAGTGGAGATAATCATCAAATGTCAACAGATCCTAATCTCTGCTCAGATAAATTAGGCAAAATTAATGATTATCCATCAACAAGGTAAAGTTCACGGCAATCGCCGTGATTGGCAAAACTTGCGTTCTATTCTTCCTTATTTAATGGATTATCGGGGTAGGGCGCTGTTGGCACTGGCTTTTTTAGTGCTTTCAAAAATAGCAAATGTAGGGATTCCTGTCACGCTAAAAGCAATTGTAGATTATCTGGAAGGACAGCCAACACAACTATTAATTTTGCCTCTCTCTTTGCTATTCGCTTACGGTGCATTACGTCTTTCTAGCTCATTATTTAATGAATTGCGTGATACTGTTTTTGCTAAAGTTCGTTATCGTGCCATGCGGCGTTTATCCACCCGTGTTTTAGCGCATTTGCATGATTTATCACTACGCTTTCACCTAGATCGAAAAACAGGTGCGATTAGCCGAGATTTAGAGCGGGGTACACGTTCTGTTGGCACGATTATGAATTTTATGGTGTTTAGTATTATTCCTGTTTTAGTGGAGTTTTCATTGGTTGCGGTGATTTTACTGAGTCAATATGCGCCTATTTTTACCTTGATTACTTTCGGCACCATCATCACCTATATGATGTTTACTTTTTTTATTACAGAATGGCGCATGGAATACCGTCATGAAATGAATCGACTGGATTCAAAGGCAAATACTTATGCTATTGATAGTCTCATCAATTATGAAACGGTAAAGTATTTTAATAATGAAAAACAAGAGCTTAAACGTGTTGATAAGACGTTAGAGCAGTGGGAGGTAGTGGCAGTAAAAAGTCAGTCCACGATGTCTATGTTGAATTTTGGACAGGCTTCAATTATTGCCATTGGTGTCACCATTATTATGTTTTTTGCGACTAATAGTGTGATTGAAAAAGAGATGAGTCTGGGTGATTTGGTGATGGTAAATGCCTTTATGCTACAACTCTTTATTCCGTTGGGTGTATTAGGTATTATTTATCGACAAATTAAATATACACTAGCAGATATGGACTTAGTGTTTAAACTATTAGAGAAAAAACCTGAGATTATTGATAAAGCAGAAGCGCAGGAATTGACGATTACACAAGGGCGCATTGAGTTTAAAGCGGTTGATTTTGCTTACCAGCCTGAACGTCAAATTCTAAAAAATCTTTCTTTTACCATAGAGCCAGAACAGACCGTTGCCATTGTAGGGCGTAGTGGTGCAGGCAAGTCCACCATCTCACGTTTGCTATTTCGCTTTTATGATGTCACGGGCGGTCACATTATGATTGATCATCAAGATAGTTCCGCGGTATCACAAACCAGCTTACGTGAAGCCATTGGTATTGTGCCACAGGATACCATCCTCTTTAATGATACGATTTTTTATAATTTACATTATGGAAATCTCAAGGCAAGCCGTGAAGAAGTCGAAAAAGTAGCTGAAATGGCGCATATTAAAGAGTTTATAGAATCATTGCCTGATGGCTGGGATACAGTGGTTGGCGAACGTGGATTAAAATTATCAGGTGGTGAGAAACAGCGGGTTGCCATCGCTAGAGCGCTCTTAAAAAAGCCTTCTATTTTGATATTTGATGAAGCCACTTCATCACTAGATAGCTCAACCGAGCAGGCTATTCAAGAAACATTGCATAAAATTGCAGACCAGCATACAACATTAGTGATTGCCCATCGCTTATCTACGATTGTGGATGCGGATCAGATCTTAGTACTGGATCAAGGCGAGATTATTGAGCGTGGTACGCACCAAGAGTTGTTGGATAAGCACGGAGCTTACAGCGAAATGTGGGCGATACAGCAGTCTTGATTTACTATTAAACGATATTTATACCGAGTGTTACCCTTTTGATAGCAAAGACTTTCTTTTCCTGATCACCTGTATCCCGCAAGATAGATTTTTGCTTATAAAACAGTAAAATAAACCTAAGAAGAGGCAATATGGCTAAAATAATCTGGCTCATCATATTCTTTGCTGTCCTAATCTGGTCGGCTATCAATCCACATGACTATTTCACTTGGTTTCTTGAAGTAATCCCTGCGCTATTAGGCTTAATTGCTTTGCTAGTTACACGTAATAGCTTTCCACTGACACCGTTAGTTTATGTGTTGATTTTAATTCACTGTATTATCTTAATGGTCGGCGGTCATTATACCTATGCCGAAGTCCCACTGTTTGACTGGGTTAAGGAAGCCTTTAATTTAGAACGAAATAATTACGATAAGCTGGGGCATTTTGCACAAGGATTTATACCAGCAATGATTGCTCGTGAGATTTTGATTCGTAAACACGTTCTTAATGGGCGCAATTGGTTGTTCTTTATTGTAATTTGTTTTGTACTAGCATTTAGTGCCTTTTATGAGTTAATTGAATGGTGGGTTGCGAGTTATTCAGGCGAGTCTGCTGAGGCATTTCTTGGTACACAGGGGTATATTTGGGATACACAATCTGATATGGCACTAGCACTACTAGGCGGGATTGTTGCACAGTTTTCATTGTCGATATGGCATGACCGCCAGCTTATACGTTATGTTTAAATGGCTATAACAAAAGAGATTTATCAATTAGTCTATCGTTTTTCAGATCAATAATCTTTTGATAAAAGGAGTGAAAGCTTCAGCTTTTCAGTTATTAAGATGAAATTTAATAACTGAACGCCTATAAGCTACCAATTTAAGCTGGGACACTCCATAAATTCAGGCTACCAGTTTAAGGCGGGACAGTTAATGTTTTTGCTATTCACCCGCACCCTTCGACAAGCTCAGGGTGCGGTGTCCTGAGTCTACCGAAGGGCTAGTTCCCTGAGCTTGTCGAAGGGTGCGGGTTGTTTGCTATGACTTTACTTATCCCACCTTAAGTTGGTAGCCCGTCTATATAGTTTTTTAGATAAATAATTTCATGGAGGTGAGCCCTTAGGATCGCTCCTTAGCAAAAGACTTAAAAGCTGAAGCCTTCATTCCTGTTGAATGAATCTAACGACACCAGCGTGAGGGATTTTGTAAACGCGTTCCCCGTCTAATTTCAAAATATAATGCATTTT
>DRMS01000060.1 GCA_011322515.1 Leucothrix mucor | reverse complement strand
TGTTGTCTAAATTCCTGCTCCGTAGCGCCTTCTTTGGCACAGATAAATGCCCACGGTAATATAAGCGTGTCTTTGATTAAATCCGCTACATCAAACACTAATGCGCCACGGCGAGTTTTACCGTGCAATACGGCAAAACCGTGTGGAATACCTAATACCCAAAGCGTTGTGGCAGCCAGTCCGTAGGCTAGATAATTACCGTGACTTAAGAAAGCGTTGGCATCATCACTATTAGCATGATCACGCACAAAGTCATTTAATTTGGTGCGATTGGCGGCTATTTTATAGAGGGTTTTAGTTAGCTGGGCTTCTATCAATAATAGCTCGGCGACATTGGGACTTTGTTCTATTTTTGCAGGGATACGGGTTAGCGCATTTTCTATATCGATATCATCAATATGAAAGCCTGCTGCTTTTAAGTCTCTATCTTTTCCCCAAATACATTGCATATATTCTAAACGCAATAGTTGAATGCGCTTGGCTGCTTGTAGGCGTTTTGTTTCATCAAACCAGAAGGATAACCAGCCTTGGATGTATTCAGTGGGACGGTATTCGCTTTGTGGTGAGAGCCATTCCACTTCAGTAGCAGCTAATAACGGTGTGCCACCACTGCCACTAAAACCAATCAATACCCCTGCGGATGCTAGCATTCTTACTGCTGCTTGGGTAATGGATGTGCCTGTTCCAAGCAGTATGCAGGTTGTATTAGCAATCGGAATATTCCAATATTGCTTTTCTACTTTTTCTTCAGTGAGGTAAAGAACGCGCCCATCTTTTTGCATTACGCGACATTTTTCAAGATAGTAGATATTGGCTCGCTTAGAATGAAGTATGGCTTTGAGGTCGGTTAATTGTTCCATTGCGTTTATCCTTTTTTAGCTTTGTTTGAGGTTAGGAACGTGTACGAAACAACTTCCCGATCTCTAACTTGCCTTTTTATCCCAGCTTGGATGATCTCATTTGTTGCGTAGAGTAATTATGCGCCTCATGAGTTCATCCAATCTGAAATAAAAATTCTGTGTTAGAACTTCGGGAAGTTATTCCGTACACGTTCCTTAATATAATTAACTCAATTCCCGAAACTCTAGTCCATACTTGCGTAAATAAACCCGCAACCGATGGCTATCATTGGTATTCGCTTTTGCCTCGCGGCTAATATTAAATAATTTACGCCCTGCATCTGCCATGCTTTTACTTTGCTGACAAATGCGAATGACTTCTGTAAGTTGTATTCTTTCAAATAAATCAATTTTCTCAATGGCTTCTTTGCTGAGTACCTTATGCAGTATGTCCTGACTATTGTGGTTATCGTTAGCAGGCTGATAGCTGTGCCAGTCATTGCTAAGGCGCTGGATTTCTGTTTCAACAATCTCTTCTGTTATGCGCCCTCCACTGGCGAGTGTTGCCATACGGGTGATGCTGGAGTTGAGGTCACGGAAGTTTGCTTTCCACAGGGCTTGTTCTGAATGGGCGAATATTAGGTATTTTTCTTTTGCGCTTTTATTGAATGCTACTTTATAACGAGCCTTGTGGGTATAGAGTTCTAATTCATGCTCAATATTTGGCGCAAGGTCTTCAATACGTGCTTTTAGTGAGGGCATTTCATAGCTCCATAGATTAATCCGCGCCAATAAATCTTCCCGAAACTCGCCTTTTTCTACCTGTTTAAATAAGTTACGGTTTGTACCCGCGATTAACTGGAAGTCACTCTGGCTTTCTTTGTCTGAACCAAAGGGCATAAAGGTTTTGTCTTCAATGGCGCGTAATAGCATGGCTTGTTCGTCTAATCCTAGCTCGCCTATTTCATCAAGGAATAACAAGCCTTGGTCTGCTTCTAGCAAGAGTCCTTTGCGATCACTAGCTGCCCCTGTGTAAGCACCTTTTATATGTCCAAAAATTGCGGACATTGCATTGTCACCGCGCAGTGTGGCGCAGTTGACTTCCACTAATTTTCCGCTTATTTTGCCGCGTTGTTTTTTTAGATCAAAAATAAGCCGTGCTAAACGTGACTTGCCCACTCCTGTTGCACCTGTTAATAAAATAGGCTCTGTGGAACGGATGGAGACTTGTTCTAGCTGTTTGATGAGTGCATTAAAGGCTTTATTGCGTGTTTCTATCCCCCCTTTTAAAAAGGCAATGGCTTGACGGGATTCACGTTCAAAGCGTGATGCTATTTGATCATAACGCGATAAGTCGAGGTCGATAATTTGATATTTACCAATAGGTTGACCTTTACCTTTTGCGCTAGGCGCGGTCTGTAGTAATTGACCAGGAATATAGTTTGCTTCGGTAAGCAAATAGAGGCAAATCTGTACCACATGCGTACCTGTGGTGATATGCACCAGATAATTATTTTTCTCCGCATCA
>DRMS01000059.1 GCA_011322515.1 Leucothrix mucor | reverse complement strand
CCTGCTATTGGGCGCACCGTGATTTCTTCGCCTTCGAGACGCACTAATATTTCTGGCGATGAGCCGACTATTTGAAATTCATCCAGATTAAGGAAGTACATATAAGGGGATGGATTTAATGAACGTAAGGCGCGATATAAATCTAAAGGTGGTGCTTTAAATGGTATGCTCAGACGTTGTGATAACACCACCTGCATAATATCGCCTGCAATAATATAGTCTTTAGCACGCTTAACCGCTTCTTTAAAGCCTTTTTCACTAAAGCCAGAGGTGAAGTCAGATTCATTAATGACTTGCGATAGTTTAGCTGGTTGATAACCGCGTATTGGTTCGCGTAGCTTTTGTGCTAAATAATTTAGACGCTTCTGTGCATAATCATATCCATCCGCTTTAGCATGCACGATGAGGAACAGTTTACCTTTTAAATTATCAAAAACCACCACCTCATCAGAGAGCATCAACAAAATATCAGGAGTGTTGATAGTGTCTTTTTTTATCGGGCTTTGGGCTAGTTTTGGCTCAATATAACGGATAATGTCATAACCAAAATACCCCACTAAACCACCCGTAAAAATGGGCATTCCTGCTAATTCAGGAACCTTGATTTGTTGTTGGTAATCTTCTATCCATGCCAAAGGATCAGCAACCGTTTCAGAGCTAATGACTTGATAGTCTTTAGTGACTTCAACTTGCTTATCATTAACACGGATAATGGTTCTGGCAGGTAAGCCAATGATAGAATATCGACCCCATTTTTCACCGCCGTGGACGGATTCAAATAAATAAGAAAAAGGCGCATTGGCTAGTTTTAGATAGGTGCTGAGGGGGGTATCAAGGTCTGCTAATACTTCACGTATAAGAGGAATGCGATTAAAACCTTGGTTTAGGTAATTTTCAAATGTTTCTTTATTCATGAGAATAAACCTGTATAAAAATATAATAGAGCCTACTGTAAGTAGCTAAGCAAAATTTTGTTAGATTAATTTTGGGTAGCTACTTAAGTTAGGCGTAAAAAGTTGTTGCGATAAGGTCTTAGCTACACCATCGCCAACTTTGTTTATGATTTTTATAGGGGTCCATTTTCATTAAATTTTCTCATTCGTTATCTTAAGCATCTGTGAGAAGTCTATCACAGATAGTCTTAGGGTTAGTAGTAATGAACAACAAGGAATTATAAACTTTTTTGCAGTTTGCATTGTTGCATTCGAAGAATATGATGAATGCAACAATGCAACATCTAAAGCAGGAGAATCAAATTAGTTACTTTATTAGATTCTGCAATTCTGTCATTGAATCTATCACAATATCAGGGTCATAGTTATTAATATCCTCACCATGATTATAACCATAAGACATGCAGATAATATTAAAACCCGCTGCCCGTGCCGCTTTAACATCTGAGCTTGAATCACCCAGCATTAAGGATTGCTTTGGATCAACACCTAGCTTTTCAGCAGCGTGTAATAAAGGCAAAGGATCAGGCTTTTTCTTAGCTAAGGTATCGCCACTGATGATAATTTCAAATGCATCAACAATACCAAGATCTGTCAGAATAGGAAGGGTAAAACGCTCATCCTTATTGGTGACACAACCCACTTTAAGATCCAGTGATTTAAGATAGGCTAAGCCTTCTT
>DRMS01000058.1 GCA_011322515.1 Leucothrix mucor | reverse complement strand
ATGTTATCTGCCTTTCAGGGTAGAAAATTTACAAGGCGTAAGAAATGATTGATAATTGGGCTTATGAATAGTCTAAAACAAAAATATTTTTCACCACTAGACCGCATTGCTTGTAAAGGACAAGCAATATTGCGCGTGGATAAAATAATGTTTGTCCTAACTTTACTATGCTGCTTGCTGTTGTTTTCTCCACAATTTTTTGCAAATGATGCCAGTCATCATCGTTTTTCATTTGCAGATTGGCAGCGTGAATTTAAAATTCACGCCTTAAAAGAAGGTATTAGCGCCAAAACCTTTGACTCAGCTTTTGACCAACTCCAGCTCGATGAAACCGTATTGAAGCTAGATAATAACCAGCCTGAGTTCAGCCGTGCGATTTGGAGCTATATTGATAATGCAATTGCTAATAATCGTATTGAAAAGGGTAAAGCAATTCTCAAAAAACATCGTAATTTGTTTGATGAGGTTTCTAAAGCATATAAAGTTCCTCCTGAAATTATTATTGCCATTTGGGCAATGGAAAGTGATTTTGGCGGTAATTATGGCAGTATGAATGTAATTCGTTCGCTCGCTACCTTGGCTTATGGCGGAAAGCGCAAAAAATTTGCAGAAAAAGAATTGCTACATGCATTAAATATTATGCAACAAGAAAAACTCCAGCCAAAAGATATGATTGGATCATGGGCGGGTGCAATAGGTCATCCACAATTTATGCCCTCATCATTTGAAAAATATGCGGTCGATTTTAATTACGACGGTAAGCGCGATTTATGGAATAGCCTTGATGATGCCTTTGCCTCCATCGCAAATTATATGCATGAAGCAGGCTGGAAGGAAAATGAAGCTTGGGGCAGGGAAGTGCTATTGCCCGATGATTTTATGTGGCAAAGGCAAGCACAATTTAATCCAAAACATGAGCGTTTAACCGTTAGTGAATGGATGTTATGGGGAATCAAACCCGCATCAGGAAAAGATTTTAAAGACTATGATCAATTGGCTAAATTATTTTTCCCCGCGGGGCATTTGGGTCCTGTATTTTTAGTGTTTGATAATTTTGAAATCATTAAAAAATATAATTTATCATTAAGTTATAGCTTAGCAGTTGGATTATTAGCCTCAGGAATTACGGATAAAACAGAGCGTGAAAGTTTGCTGGTTGGCAGGTGGTCGCGTGAGGATAAGTTGCTAAGTCGAGAGGATAAAATATTGTTGCAAACGCAGTTAAACAAACAAGGATTTAATGCGGGTGAGATCGATGGAAAAGTGGGTAGTAACACTCGCGAAGCAATCCGAAAATGGCAGCTAAAAAATGCATTAGCCGCCGATGGTTATATGTCGCAACAATTATTTGAAAAAATCAAGAACAATATCCGTAAATAACTTTTCGCATGGTTGCTTCTACAGTGAGGACAATGTACCTCTTCTAATACCCTATGCATCACTCTTTATTGCTAATAGAAGAAACAGCTTATATGCTGAGCTTAGGAATAATATCAATAGACAAATCAACAAATCTGGAACACTCCCCCTTCGTCATAAAAATTATTTGTGCAACTTTTGAATTCAAATTGAGAATTGCTGGGTTACGAAGTTAGGAAATTTCCAGTAATGAATCTACCCATATCGTGCTGATTTTTTGTTCCTGTTTGAAACATCTCAAGAGGCGCATAGTCGCCCTACGCAACGATTGAGATGATTAAAACAGGGACAAAAGGGCAAGTAAGATGGGTAGAATCATTGCTTGGAACTTCCTTAGGCTACCAATTTAAGGCGGGACAAGTAACGTCATGGCAAATAACCCGCACCCTTCGACAAGCTCAGGGAACTAGCTTCCTGAGCTTGTCGAAGGGTGCGGGTGAATAGCAGAAACATGAACTGTCCCGCCTTAAACTGGTAGCCCTTCCTTACGAACTCCGACTGTTTTTAGCAATATTTTTGTTCGGTTACTTATAGTGGTCTAATAACTGCGTAACATCAGTCATTTAATTGAAGAACGAATTTTCTTTTTATGCAAATCAGCCACACATTCATCAATCAATAACTTCATTTCCTCAGGTGAAAACAGTGCTTGTTGCTCTTCTGGAATAGCGTCTTTACATTGTTTCCTAAATTTGGCTTGCACATTACGTGAGCGAGCGGGATTGTCTGAGGTGCGACCTTGGAAATTGCGCGTTGCGCATTCATTGACTGATTGATTAAATTGCTTGGCGGGTATACCAACTTTTTTGGAGATACGACGACATTCTGCTACGACCATTTCTAATGGCATGCCTGTGAAGTCTACAAGTCGTGTTTCTTCGCCTATTAAGGCGTGTTGAAAGCTTGTTTTAGTGTCTTTTTTTGCATCACTGCCCTCTTCTGTAACCTCTTCTTCGTCTATATCAGCGCTATTAAATTTTCCTGATCGTTGTTTTTCATCGATCAACTCTGGCTCTACCCCTTTTGTTTGGGGGTTTTTGGGTATTTCTAGTGCTACTTTTTCATTCTCTAGCGTTTTTTTGTGTTGTAATGCATCTACCCATTGAAATTTCATCCCTAGGTAAACCAATATAAAAAATATAAGAACGGATAGCACAACCGTCCATAGCAATGTCTTCCATTTCATTGTCTAACTCTCTCGTCTTAGGAACGGGTTTGTTCCTTAGTTCATATAACCTAAATTAATCCCTTTCTTCGACTTGCCCCAGAAAGGTTTTTTAACACCACGAACTTTAAACTTTTTTGTACCGCCTGTCTTACTCTTTATCAATAATCTAGCGGTTAAACCATTTGATAATGCCTTAGAAAATACGCTAGGTTCTGTTTTTCGGTAGTGTTTTTCATAACGAGTATCCGTAACCAATGGATTGGTCGAATTAATTAGCAAAAAACCGACTGAGGTGCTTTTGATACGCATTAATTGCATAATGGTATGACGTATTTTATCAATTTTCAGTTTCCCTTCATCGGCTACAATTAGCGTTGAGGACACTAATGATGATAGTAATAAGGTATCCGCAAACGTACCTACTGGCGGAGAATCTATAATAACAAAATCAAATTTTTGCTCTGCTTGTGACACCAAAAATCGCATTTTATCACTACTGATCATACGAATAATATCATCGGAACTACTGCCTGATGTAATCACATACAAACCACTAACGGATTGAATTTGCTGGGTTACACTGAGCAAATCTTCTTCTCCTGTAAGGAAATTACCTAAACCACGTTTATTGTAGATTTTTAATTTACTGGCAATTGATGGTTTTCTTAGATCTGCATCGATCAGCAAGACCTTCATGCCCATTTGTGCGTAGGCGCATGCCATATTGCAAGCAGTCGTTGTTTTTCCTTCATTGGGCAATGAGCTGGTCACTAATAAAGCCTTGCCATGCTGATTCGCTAGGGTAAAACGCACATTAGCAGATAATACACGATAAGCTTCTGCAAAAGGGGCATTCGGTTTAAGTGCTGCTGCCATTGGCATTTCTTTTGCTTTAATGCGCTTTGGCTTGGGGATTAACCCCAACACAGGCAGTCCTGTAATTCGCTGTAAATCTTCTGTTGAACGCACGGTTTGGTCTAGTGCTTCACGTAAAAAGGCTAATCCTAATCCCAAAAGAAAGCCACTGATTAAACCAATAATGATATTCAACGCGGGGCGTGGACGGTATTTTTTAACAGGTGCGACGGCAGGGTCAACAATTTTAATACTGCTGGTATTAACCGATGAGGCGATATTCACCTCTTCAACACGCTGTAATAGGCTTTTATACAAACGTGCATTGGATTCAACTTCACGCTTGAGCTTATTATAATCAACACCGCTATTTTGTAGTGATTTTAACTTTCTATTGAAGCGTGACAATTCAGCTCGTAGACGGCGCTCTTGAGACTTTGCCGCTAGATAGGCTGCCTTTAAACCACTATTGGTCGCATTTTTTATTACACCAGTCTCTGTTCTGAGTTTACGCTTAATATCGATAATTTGTCGATTTAAACGCTGCATGTCGGGATAACCTGGCTTAAATAATTTTCGCTTTTCCTGATACTCCCCTTCCAGAGCAACCAAACGTGCTTTTAAATTCACAATGACAGGGTTATTGAGTGAATTAAGGGGACTATCAGTACGTTGCATTTGGCGATATTGACTTTCTGCTGCTGATCGCGCAACTTCAGCCTGAACCAATGCAGAGTTTAGCTGATTTAATTTGGTCACATGGCGCGTCTGATTTTCATCAATACCTAAAATACCTTTCTCATTAGAATAAGCAACCAACTTTTCCTCTGAGTCTCTGAGTCGCTTACTCGCATCATCAACCTGTTGACTTAAAAACTCCTTAGCAAAATCACCTGTTTCACTACGTGAATCTATTTGCGATTTAATAAAATGATTCACCAATGCGCTAACAACATCCTTCGCTTCCTGAGGCGAACGACCTTCATAATAAATTTCCACTAGATGCGTTTTATCAATTGGCTGCACTAATAAGCGCCCCAATAATAATGCAGGTAAATCCACTGGTGCTCGGCTTACAGGACGCTTTTGCGTAAAACCAAGAAATTCTTTAAGTGCCGATGGCTTGTCATTCTCTCCCGTTAAACTTGCGCGCAGATTCGTATCAGCAATGACTTTTGCTAATAATGTACGACTCTTTAACGTCTCATAGCGAGTGCGAAAAAAGGGATCATTTAAGGTATCTACTTCACCAGCAAAACTTTCCGTTTTGCCAAAACTAACCACCTCTGGTCCTTTACGCTCGATCTGAATAGTGGCATTAGCACGATAGGTAGGTTTTGCCGAAAAAGTAAATAGTAATGCGGTCGCTATCGTCAAGAGGATTGAAAGTATAATAATCCACTTTCTACGCCATAGAATAGTGAAAATTTCGCTGAGTGAAAGCTCACCTTTACTCTCTCGAATACCAGCAGTATCAATCATTTTCACATTAGAGACAGAGATAGCAGCATCGCGGACATCAGTGGACAAATCGCCAACAGTTTTTAGAACAGGGATGGTCATAGTCAGTACGGATTATTGTTATTAATTAATCCCCTAATCATAAAGGTATTCTGCTACTGGGAAAAATTTTCTAGATGAAAGGGAAATCGTGTTTTAAACACAGCAAACAACCTACTTTTAGGCATTGAATACAGCCACATTTACCCCATCTAAAGTAGATCTATCCATTAACAAAACAGATAACCCCAATCAATTAGATTAATTAATAATCATTTTTTTTGGCTTAAAACTTGCAATTAGAAATTTATGTGCTATCTTTTTTGCTAGTTTTTTATACGGAGACCCCCAACCAGCTTGCATTACCTTGCAACTTCTTCATTATGTTTATTTTAAAATCGTTTTTTTATGTTTTACAAAATATGACGCTACTAAAATTTAGCCGATTATTCCTTGTCGTCTCTATCCCTATTGCTGCTCCCAGCGGCAACTATTCACCGCCACCATCTGGCATTCCGAGCTAGGGCTCCCCTTATTACTAAAACTTATCTAAATCACTAAGGAAGTTTCAAGTAATGAATCTGCCCCTATTACGCAAATTTTTGTTCCTGTTGGAGCATATCAAGAGGCGCATAGTCACTTTACGCAGCGATTGATAGGATTCAAGCAGGGGCAAAAAAGCAAGTAAGATAGCTAGAATCATTGCTTAGAACTTCCTAACCTAATAACCAGCTTGCTGTCTCAAACCGTAGGCAACTATTACCTAGAGTGCTAACAGAATCTAGGTATTATTCTAATTAATAAGGAAATTAATATGGAAACCACCACTAGAGCAATTACACCGTCACCAGCACAAATATCAAACCATGAATATTTTGATCGATTCGATGGCATTGATGAGATCCATGATCTATTAAAAAACAAAAGATATAATCGGGCAGCCACTAAAATAAAACAGCTTTGTAAAAAAGCAAAAAATGTAGAGTTTCCTTTAAATAAAGGAGGTTATACTAGAAATATTCTATCGAAAAAAGACGGCTACTGGCTGTCTTTTTTACATTGGGATAAAAATGTCCTTACCCCTGTTCATGGGCATCCTGACCAAGCTTTTGTCTATGCCGTTAAAGGGGGGATAAAAGTCAAAAACTACGAACGCAATGATAAAAAACCCTTAGTGCATACAGAAACCGCAACACTTGAAAATGGTGAATTTTTTTATAGTCATGGAGAAAGTGATCGGTTTGACAATGCTATACATCAAATTAGCACCACAGAGCAAAGTCTAACCCTGCATTTTTACTCTGCTGACCCTACTAAAGGAAAATTATTTAAAGACAAATAAGCTACATAAACCTGCTAAGGAACGTGCACGGAATAACTTCCCGAAGTTCTAACGCAGAATTTTTATTTCAGATTGGATGAACTCATGAGGCGCATAGTTACTCTACGCAACGAATGAGATCATCCAAGCTGGGATAAAAAGGCAAGTTAGAGATCGGAAAGTTGTTTCATGCACGTTCTTAAGGAAGTCCCAAGCAATGATTTTACCAATCTTACTTGCCCTTTTGCTCCTCCTTGAATCATCTCAATCATTGCGTAGAGCAACTATGCGCCTCTTGATATGCTCCAATCAGGAACAAAAAATCAGCGCAATATAGGTAAATTCATTACTTGGAACTTCCTAACGGGACACAGCGTGCGATAGCGCGTCTGTCCTAACAATGATTTAAAGCAATCACCCAATCATAAGCCGTCGGTCTATAATCTGGGTATTGATGCCCTTTTATAAAGCAACGTGAGAAAAGACGCTGTAGCTCATCTGGCAAGGCTGTAAAACGTGGTGCATTGGGTGGTGGTGTAAATTTTTGGTTAGATTGATAGGGGAAAATACCTTTTTTTATACAGTATAGATCAAATTTTTCTGTGGTTGAAAATCCTGAACTAATCGGCACGCCTGCAAAGGGATGAAAGCCTTGCATTAATAATTGAAATAATAAAACGGCCAAGCCAAAGCGATCGTGATTAGTGGTACGCTCTACTTCTTTTAGCGCCATACCTTGTAATTCTGGCGGTGTATATTCTGCGACACCAACGGGACAATGAAACACTTCACCGTATAGATTTTTCACTTGAAAAGAATCCACGTCAACCAATGTTACCCAAACATTTTTACTGATTAAAATATTTTTTTGATTAATATCACCAATAATATAACCGTGTAAATGCAGGTTATACATAATATTCGCTAGGTTTTTAGCGATTTGATAAAGATGGCGATGATCAACAGCAGGATGGTGTTTTTTGCGTAGATTAGGTAGATAAAAAGTAAAAATACTCGAACTTTTACCAATTTTTGGCATAAGATACCCTACAAATTTACCCTTTTGATAAAGCAATTCACGCGGCCATGTTAGTGGTATTTGGGTTAGAGCATGGTCAGTTGCCATTTTAAAGGGCGGACGATCAATCATAATTTGTAACTTATTTTTTTTATCCGCAGAACGCTCTTGTTGATAGTATATT
>DRMS01000057.1 GCA_011322515.1 Leucothrix mucor | reverse complement strand
GCGCGTTGACTAGCCTTTTTGCGCAATTTTAAATGCATCTGATAAAAGCGCTTATAACAATAATCACGCTGTTGCTGGCTTTGCTGAAATTGTTTTTCAATTTCGTTACAAATATTATCAGCCGTTACCTGTTCTTGAATCAGTTCTGGTACTAGGTATTCATTGCAGAGGTTATTTGGAAGCGTGTAATAAGTTGATTTGATCATCTTAAAAGTGCGAATAATAAAAGCACTTGAGGCGCTCACGCGATAAGCTGCAACCATTGGGCGGTTGATTAACATTCCCTCCAAAACTGCTGTGCCCGATGCCATTAATATCTGATCTGCCGCTGTCATTACGGTGCGTGATTGACGATGGATTAATGTGATGGGGAGTAGGGGGGCTATCTGTTTTATTAGCGCTTCAAACTGTTGGCGTATTTTAGAATTAATGAGTGGAACGATAAACTGCCAGTCAGGATGGTGCTGATGTAGTTGTTTTAATGCGAGTAAAAAATCGGGAGCGATGCGCTTTATTTCTCCGCTACGACTACCCGGTAGGACGGCTAGCGTATAGTTGCTATCTGCTAATCCTAATTGTTTTCTGGCTACTTGTTGATTGGTTTGTAGGGGGATTTCATCTGCAAGCGGGTGTCCAACAAAGGTGGCGGGTATTTGGTGTTTTTTATAAAAATCGACCTCAAAAGGAAATAGCGTGAGCATCTGATCAATATTGCCTTTGATTTTTTTTACCCGTCCTGCGCGCCATGCCCATACAGAAGGGCTGACATAATGAGCAGTCTTAATGCCTTTTTTATGCAATAAAGCTTCTAGTTTTAAATTAAAATCAGGCGCGTCAATGCCAATAAATAAATCAGGCGGGTTTTGTTGCCAGCGTTGCAGTAGCGCTTTGCGTAGGGATAAAATTTCGCCTAGTTTTGGTAAAACTTCGCTAAATCCCATTACAGCCAGCTTTTCCATTGGGTATAAGGCATGGCAACCCGAGGCAACCATTTCTGCTCCTGCAATGCCTTCAAACTTTAGATCTGGATTTTGCTGAAGCATGGCGGTGATTAAGCGACTTCCTAGAATATCACCCGATGCTTCGCCTACTACAATTGCAATACGCATATAAAAGAGCCTAAATGGGATCGCTATATCCCTTGGGTATAAAAAATAGGGCTACCAGTTTAAGGCGGGACAGTTCATGTTTCTGCTATTCACCCGTACCCTTCGACAAGCTCAAGAAGCGGTGTCCTGAGTCTACCGAAGGGGCGGTGTCCTGAGTCTACCGAAGGGGCGGTGTCCTGAGTCTACCGAAGGGGCGGTGTCCTGAGTCTACCGAAGGGCTAGTTCCCTGAGCTTGTCGAAGGGTGCGGGTTATTTGCCATGACGTTACTTGTTCCGCCTTAAGTTGGTAGCCAAAAATAGTTCTCTCGCAAAGACGCAGAGTACGCAAAGGATGTTCCGTATCTTTTCTTGGCGTACCCTGCGTATTCACGAGAGAATTTGTTTTTTTAACGCAAGATACCACGCTTAGATTTAGCACAAAAATCAGCCATCAACATAACATCTTCATATTCTGCATATTGATCTGTTAATAAGGTAACGGCTTTTTGAATACTTAAATCTTGGCGATAAAGAATTTTATAGGCATGATTTATGCGTGTTCTGGTAGCATCATCAAAACCTTGGCGGCGTAGACCTTCTTTATTGATTCCATGTTGCTTTGTTGGCGTTCCAGCCGCGACCATATAGGGTGGCAAGTCTTTAGTGATAGCGCTTCCCATGCCTGTAAAAGCATACTCGCCAATAGCACAAAACTGGTGTACTAAGGTAAAGCCACCTAATATAACATGGTCTCGAATCGTAACATGACCCGCCAGTGTGGCATTATTGGCAAATATAGTATTGTTACCGATGATACAATCATGCGCTAAATGCACATATGCCATAATCCAATTATCATCACCTAGTACTGTTTTTCCAATATCTTGAGTAGTACCTGTATTAAAGGTGCAGCATTCGCGGATAACATTGCGATCACCAATAATCAGTTTTGTTGCTTCGCCATTATATTTTTTATCTTGTGGGATTTCCCCTATGGACGAAAATTGGTAGATTTTATTCTCT
>DRMS01000056.1 GCA_011322515.1 Leucothrix mucor | reverse complement strand
TTGCGCGTAATGGCATTGTGAATGATGAGGCAGTTTGTAAAGGAATAGACAGTGGCAAGGTGCATTCCTATTTTTGTGATTTTCCATCCAACTTACTCAATGCAAATGACGGTGTTGTCACCTTTCCACATCTTGGCGCATCAACCCGCGAAGCAGAAGAAAACTGTGCCATTATGGTTGCTGAGCAGGTAAAAGATTATCTGGAAAATGGTAATATCAAAAATTCGGTCAATCTACCTAATATAGACTCCCCACGCAAAGGTGCAGCACGTATTACCATTATGAATAAAAATGTCCCCGATATGTTAGGGCAGGTTTCGCATATTCTGGGTAAAGCCAATGTGAATATTAATCATATGGTCAATGACTCGCGTGATGACTTGGCATATACCTTAGTTGATGTTGACTCGACTATTTCTCAAGAGGTAGAAATGGAGTTAGCGGGAATAGAAGGCGTATTACGATTGCGTGTGCTTTAATTGTATTTGGACACGAAAAAGCGGAAGCTTTCATTCCATAAGGAGTAAAAGCTTCAGCTTTTCAGCAAAATACATAGAGGTCTGTTTATCTTTATTGATAACAGACCTTTTTTATTGCCTATCTTCTTCAGAAGCCTTGGAAGGTAAAAATACATCTTTAAGTTCTTTAACAGAGTTTTTCAAAGTAGCATAAGATTCCGTAGCGGCATCTTTCATTGAAGCCTCAGTCACATGCGCCAAGGGTTTATATGAATGACTGCATGAAGCAGTAAGCAGAAGTAGTAAGAGAGCAACTATTGGGGTTAATCTATTAATAATTTGATACCTATTTCAGGTAACCGTTCACCTACTTCCTGAAATCTGCCATTTCTGCGTTGAAAAATGATCATTTACACTTGTAAACTCTCATTTTTCGCCTTGAACTGACAAATTACAGGGGGCATCTGAACGGTTACTATTTCAGAGACATAAGGAAGTTCCAAACATAATTATACTTTTAGGAATCATCATTCTGGGATAGAATCATTTAAACTAAAATTCAATAAGGAATTCCAATGCATAAAATACTACTATTAAGCAGTTTATGTCTACTAACAGCCTGTTCAGGTGATAATCTCGATACTCCCATTAAAACCTGTAAATCGGTAGTCTTTGTTCTGCTAGGCGCACAAGTTCCAGCAAACGCCCAAGAAACTCAACAACAAACTGATGAAACCCAAACAGTCACCTTAAACTTTCAACTCTCGGATGAAAAGAAAAATATAAAAGCAATTTGCACCTATAAAAAAGCCGCTGTAGGAGAAGATTCAGGTGTAGAATTATTTGGTCAATTTGAGCGTGTACCCTCAAAAATGACCATTAATGGGCAAGCTGTTCCGCAACGTGCTTTATTTGATGCTATTAATCAAGCGACCGTCAATGTGGGAAGGCAAGTAGCAAAAGATGTTAATAAAAAGGGGTTAGAAATGCTGAATAATGCCAAAGATGCAAGCAAGGGTGTCGCAAGTGAAGTGAATGATTTTATTCAGAAACAGTAGCTTAAACGACTACCAATTTAAGGCGGGGCAGTCTGTTAATTCATAGGGTTAAAAATAGAATAAATTATCTCGCAAAGATACAGAGTACACAAGAAAAGATAAGAAATATCCTTTTCGTGGCTACCAACTTAGGGCGGAACAAGTAAAGTCATAGCAAACAACCCGCACCCTTCGACAAGCTCAGGGAACTAGCCCTTCGGTAGACTCAGGACTCCGCTTCCTGAGCTTGTCTAAGGGTGCGGGTGAATAGCAGAAACATTAACTGTCCCACCTTAAACTGGTAGCCCTTTTCGTACCCTATGCCTTTGCGAGAGAGCTATTTTTTGTATCCAATGGGCAGAGTAATCCCGCTTTAAATTGATACCCATTTCCTTGCAGTAACCTAAGAGTTCAAACTCCTTCAAACACCTATGTCATCCGCTCAAATACATGGGAATGATGAGGCAACGAATGGTTACGATGTCTTTCTACGCAACTTTATCACTATAATAAAAATGAAAATATTAAATAAATTCCTTGCTCTATTCTCGATCTTGCTTCTTGTCACTGCCTGTAATAGTTCCACAGGGTTTAACCAACAGGGGGGTGGTTCATCGGGTGGGACACCTTCTACCAATACACCCGCATTAAATGGCGCGATTAATGTCTACTTTTCGCAACCTGATTCAGCCAGTGCTAATACTTTAAAGGGTGGTCCTGAAACCCGCTTAATTGCTGCCATTGATCAAGCGCGTATTAGTGTTGATGTGGCGATTTATGAGTTATCCCTAAAAAATGTTACACAAAGCCTAATTAAAGCGCATCAGCGCGATGTGCGGGTGCGTGTATTGACCGATAGTGATAATTTCTCATGGTCGCAAATTCAAGAATTGAGTCGTGCAGGCATTGCGGTTAAGGGGGATCAGCGCAGTGCATTAATGCACAATAAATTTACCGTGATTGATAAAAAACAAGTCTGGACAGGTTCAATGAATTACACCACTAACGCAGCTTATCATCATGATGAAAACCTGTTGCAGTTAGACAGTATTGCCGCTGCGACTAACTATAGTGAAGAATTTGAGCAACTTTGGGGCGGGATACATCGTCAAATAAATGCGTCTGCTTCAGTCTTTACGGTTAAGAATAGCACGGTGCAAATTTACTTCTCACCCGATGATCATTTTAGAGCTCAACACTTGATTCCTTTATTGCGATCTGCCCAAAAATCAGTGCATTTTATGGCATTTTCGTTTACCAGTACGGATATAACCACCGCGTTAAGCAATCTAAAACAACAAGGTGTTGAAATAAAAGGAGTGGTTGATGCGGGTCAAGCTGGCTCTTCTTATGCGCAGTATAAAGATCTAAAAAATGAAAATATTGATGTATTACTGGATGGCAATTCTAAAAAACTGCATCATAAAGTCATGATTATAGATAATCGTTATGTAGTGACGGGCTCGTATAATTTTAGCCAAAGCGCAGAAACACGTAATGATGAGAACTCAGTGATTGTTGATAATAGCAACCTTGCTACACGCTATGAGCAGGAATTTAAGCGTGTTTACCAAAAAGCTAAAAGTAAAAAACAACGACTTCCTGATATTTCTACGCTATTAAATAATCTTGATTTACAGATAGACTACTAACTGTTTAAATATAGGGGCTAATTTAAATCGTCGTTCCCCACGCGCTTGCGTGATAATGCATACGGATTGTGGCTATTACTGATAAGCTTTTGAACTGTTTATTTATTAGTAGAGCGACTTGCAAAATTAGGCACTATTAAATTTCATCCTGATGACTGAAAAGCTGAAGCGTTCGCTCCTTTTGTCAGGAAATTATTTATCTGAAAAACTATAAATAATTTTACAAGTTGATCAGAGGAGTATGTTTTTTATGGCAAAGAAAAATAAAGTAACCCGTATTTCACTTATGGGGGGAATCATTGGCGCGTTAACAACCAATCCAAGAAAAGCATTAGAGGATGAAATTAATAAAGGAAATCAAGAGGGTTGGAATGCAATCCATATTGAGCCACATAAAACAACAAACCTATTTATTGCAGGACTACAAATTGTGGTGCTTATTTTAACACTGGGGCTTTTTACATGGGGTGGTGGCTACTTAGTTCTTTTTGAGAGAGAAGAATAAAATAATTATCCTATTTAACGATTGTATGTAATGGATGCAACTCATGTCACACTACCAATATCACGTTTTTATCTGTACCAATCTACGCGAGGATGGCTCGCCATGTTGCCAACAGCATAATGCCCAAGAAATGCGCGACTATATGAAAAAACGCAGTAAAGAATTGGGCTTAGTCCGTTCGGGGCAAGCGCGAATTAATACCGCAGGGTGTTTAAATCGCTGTGATCTTGGTCCTGTGATGGTGGTGTATCCTGAGGCAGTTTGGTATAGCTTTATTGATAAAGAAGATATTGATGAAATTCTAGAGGAACATCTAGTCAAAGGAAAGATAGTAG
>DRMS01000055.1 GCA_011322515.1 Leucothrix mucor | reverse complement strand
CGCTGAAACGCAAGCACTCCACTTTCGCATCGACAATGCCAAAACGCACCCCGTTGCGACCCCTATCTACCAAAATAGCGCCTTTACTGCTGACTCAGCGTATTTTTATACCCGCAAAAGCAATCCTAATAGTGTAGAGTTTGAAGGAGCGCTGGCTTTATTAGAAGAATGCAAGCAGGTGGTGAGTACCACCACGGGCATGTCCGCTATTATGCTGGTATTACAACAACTTCGTCCTGGTGATCATCTGGTCATTAATCAGTATATTTATGGATGTAGTTACAAACTGTTTCAACGCTATGCTGAGCAGATGAAGCTAACGCTTTCTATTTTAGATTTATCCACTCATGCAGGACGTGAGAAAATCCCTGATACGGTCTCAATGGTTTTATTTGAAACGCCGACTAATCCTTTTCTAAAAACCATTCCTATTCAGGAAGTAGCGGATATTACCGCACAAAAAAATCCTCAAGCATTAGTGGTGGTTGATAATACGTGGGCAACCCCCTTATTTCAAAAACCACTGCAATGTGGCGCACACCTCTCATTAGGCAGTGCGACCAAATATATCTCAGGACATAGTGATGTGATGGGTGGGTTTATTGCAATGAATGACACTCAATTAGCCGATGATTTACTTCAATCTCGTTTTTATTCAGGCGCAATTTTAGATCCTAATAGCGCATGGCTATTGCGTCGTAGCCTACATACCTTTCCTATTCGTATGCGTGAGCATGTACGTATTACGAATGACTTATATCAATTTCTCAAAACACGAGATGAGGTGAAACAAATTTATCTGCCAGAAACATCAGCAAAGCAATTACAGCACTATGGTGGGATACTCTTTTTTGACTTTAGCGAGCCATATCAACAACATTATGTGAAGTTTAGAGATGCTTTATCACTCTTTGATACAGGTACAGGAATGGCGTGTGTAAGCTCAATGGTGGCACAGCCTTGGTCGGGCAGTCATGCCTCACTCTGTGATGCCGAAAAAAGTGATATGGGAATTAATACAGGACTGGTAAGATTATGTTTTGGTTTAGAAAATGCAGATGATTTGGTGACTGATTTAAAACGTGCATTTTTAGCCTTGCGTTAATCGTTACTATTTTCGCACCCAATAGTCTGTGTTGAGTTGAAAAGAAAAACAAATTATCTCAATTACGTAAACTCAATATAAGCGAAGAAAGTGATGCCCGCTAAAGCATAAAAAAAGGTGACCCATTAGGTCACCTTTTTTTATGGGCTACCAACTTAAGGCGGGACAAGTAAAGTCATAGCAAACAACCCGCACCCTTCGACAAGCTCAGGGAACTAGCTTCCTGAGCTTGTCGAAGGGTGCGGGTGAATAAGCAAAAATATTAACTGTCCCGCCTTAAACTCGTAGCCTTTTTATGCTCAGAAAAGACTATTTAATCTATCGTCCATAACGATGAGAATGTCTTCTGTCCTGATAAGGATGTGAATGTGTTCTAGCGCGTGTTAGAGAGTTCGCTGCATGTGTATGGCTATTTGCTGACTGATTACGATTGCTCGGACATTGATGGCGATGCATTCTAGCTCCCCCTTTATGTGCATGATTAATTGCACTTACACACTGACTTTTACCATGCGTGTGCTGTAAACGGTTTGTTTGCGCTACTTGCTGACGACCTCTGTTATTCTGGCAGCTATAGCGATGTGAATGATTCGCTGCGCCTGCATGGGTATGAGAGATAGAGCGTGTGCATCGGTTGGCAGGATGTCTATGCGTATTGCCATTTTGTCTAGGTGTGTAAGCAGTTTGCTGCTGGCGACCATTGTTTCTGCAACTATAACGATGTGAATGATTTCTCTGACCATTTGCATGAGTATGGGAGATAGAGCGTGTACATTCGTTGGCAGGGTGTCTATGCGTGTTTGCATTTTGAGAGGTACGTTGATTACCATAAATGTCAATATTGCCGTTGCTTTGTTGCTGACGCCCTTTTTGACAACTGTAACGATGGGAATGCTCAGTAGGCCCTGCATGACTATGAGTGATCGAACGAGTACATCTATTCGCAGGGTGGGTATGGCTGTTACTAGTCGCTCTAGGAGGAGTGTAAGTGGTATAAGTATTTGTTGCAGGCTCTGGATTATAATAGGTTTGCTTCATATTATTATTTACCGTGTTAGCCGCAACACTCAAATAACGCTTATTGACCCAGCCAGATTTTCCATTCCATTTAATTTTCACCCAAGTAGAGCCACCTACATCCCTTTCACTACTGGTTATTTTTATTTTATCAGCACTTGCTGGAATTTCACTAACTACATCATAGCCTGTACCCGCACCACTACGAACATTTAATGTATCCCAAGAGTCAACATTGATGACTTGATAGTTTGCAGCAAAACTTGTTGGTATTATGCCACAGCTCAAGGCTAGTGTGCTTGCTAAAATTATTGACTTTAAATGGCGTCGTATATTCATAGTATTGATAATCCTTTACCTATTTGTTAAAAATGGTGAAACATAGCTACTGTTCTAAGCAATTAAATTACCCGCATTGTTAGGATTTTGTTTTCTGCTTGATTTATCTCAAGCAGAGATAAAAATACAAATTAAGGGGGGAGACTTAATTTTTTAGGACTTCCTTAGGAACGTGCACGAAACAACTTCCCGATCTCTAACTTGCCTTTTTATCCCCGCTTGGATGATCTCATTCGTTGCGTAGAGTAACTATGCGCCTCATGAGTTCATCCAATCTAAAATAAAAATTTTGCATTAGAACTTCGGGAAGTTATTCCATGCACGTTCCTTACGTTACTCTGTTTTTAATCATCATGCAGATATTGCTTAGGGGACATCAACACAAATCTGAGTCCGAATAAGCGTATTTGTATAATGTAGCTCAGGTTATACAAATTTGCATGAGAATCAAGCTGTTTTTGCTAAATAACCTTAAAAACATTATGCAAGGTGTTGTTTTTGTTTTAATATGTGCAAAAAATAAACGAAGCATGTGGAGAAGAAAACTAAAACAGGGCTATTTGCAGAATAATGCAGCAACCACATTTCTGTCATCTGCCATTAAAATATTAAAAGTTCGGCAAGCTGCTTGTGTATTCATTATTTCAAAGCCAACGCCAGAATTAATCAGCTTCAAATAGACTTCTTTTTTAGGAAATATTTGCTTGATACCTGTGCCTAGTAGGATTACCTCAGGTTGTAGGGCATAAATCATCTCTAAGTGCTGTACTTGCAGGTCAATAAATGTTTGTGGTTGCCAGTCAGGGGTAAAGTGGTCTGGTGTTAGGATAAAGCCTTGCGTAAAGCGCTTACCATTAATCTGTATACTCTGATCATCATACCCTGTGATTGTAAATTGACTGTCGTCATGCTCTTCACTAAATTTCATATTGGTTTAATCTTATTGGTTTTGAATCACAGGCATCTTACACTATTGACACTGCCTTAATGCAAATGTAATGTGCTCTCTCGTTTAAATTTTCAGATCAAAATAGCAAATAAAAGGTAATAAAATGAATCCTGTAAAAATAGGTTTGTTGGGTTTAGGGACTGTTGGCGGTGGTACTGCAACGGTCTTGAGACGTAATGCAGAAGAAATAGCACGCCGAGCAGGACGAGGTATTATTGTGGATTATGCTGCAACGCTTGAACCAGAGCGCGCTAAAGCACTAGATTTACCTGATTTACGTATTACTGAAGATGCATTTGATGTAGTTAATGACCCTGATATAGCCATTGTCGTCGAGCTAATTGGTGGCTATTCGCCCGCTAAAGAATTAGTGTTACAGGCGATTGAAAATGGTAAGCATGTTGTCACTGCCAATAAGGCTTTAATTGCGGTACATGGCAATGAGATTTTCGCCAAAGCGCGGGAAAAGGGTGTCATGGTTGCCTTTGAAGCAGGCGTTGCAGGCGGTATCCCCATCATTAAGGCGTTACGTGAAGGCTTAGCTGCCAATAAAATCGAATGGCTAGCAGGGATTATCAATGGGACAGGCAATTTTATCCTTACTGAAATGCGCGATAAGGGACGTGCATTTGATGATGTCTTAAAAGAAGCGCAAGAATTAGGCTATGCAGAAGCCGATCCTACCTTTGATGTTGAAGGTATTGACGCTGCACATAAACTATCTATTCTTTCATCAATTGCTTTTGGTATTCCACTACAATTTGAAAAAACCTATACCGAAGGCATTAGCAAAATCAGCCGTGAAGATGTCACTTATGCATCAGAGCTGGGTTATAACATTAAGCACCTTGGCATAGCGCGCCGCACCGAAACGGGTGTTGAGCAACGTGTGCATCCCACCATGATTCCCAAAACACGTTTAATTGCCAATGTCAATGGCGTAATGAATGCGGTATTAGTGAATGGTGATGCGGTTGGGCATACTCTATATTATGGTGCAGGCGCGGGTGATGAGCCAACCGCCTCTGCGGTGATTGCTGATATTATTGATGTGGTACGCGTACTCACAACTGATCCTGAGAATCGTGTTCCACACCTAGCCTTCCAACCTGACTTGCTAGCGGATACACCGATTGTCTCGATGGACTCAATTGAAACAGCCTTCTATCTGCGTATGCGTGCTGAAAATCATGCAGGTGTTCTTGCCGAAGTGACTAAAATACTAGGGGATCGGGATATTAGTATCGAAGCCTTTATCCAAAAAGAACCTGCTGAAGATGCAGACAAGGCAGATATTATTCTGCTCACCCATCGTGTGAATGAAGGTGATATGAATATCGCTATCAAAGAAATAGAAGCGCTAGAGGCTATAACAGGTGAAATCATGCGCATTCGAGTGGAGTCTTTAAAATGAAATTTATAGAAACACGCGGTAATAATGGTCAATTACCACTAAATGTCAGCTTTTCAGAAGCTATTTTATCACCCATGTCATCCTTTGGCGGTATTTATGTGCCTGAATCACTCCCTAAATTAGAGGTCTCTTTTTTAGAAGCGCATCTTGATACGCCCTATAAAACATTAGCCAAAGATATTTTGGCAATGTTTGCAATCGATATTGATGAGAGCGTAATAGATGAAGCACTCGACTTATACGATGCCTTTGATAACAGCAACAACCCTGCACCTTTAGTTAAAGTCAAAGATGATCTCTACGTGAGCGAGTTATATCACGGACCAACCCGTGCCTTTAAAGACATGGCATTACAACCCTTTGGACGTGTTTTATCCTCGATTGCACAAAGCAAAAATGAGAACTATCTTATTCTTGCCGCAACCAGTGGTGACACAGGGCCTGCTGCATTAGATACCTTTAAAAATCGTGATAATGTCAGAGTCGCCTGTCTCTATCCTGATGGCGGCACCTCGGATGTACAGCGTTTGCAAATGGTGACAGAAGATGCTGATAATCTTAAAGTTATCGGTGTACAGGGAGATTTTGATGACACCCAAGCCGCGCTAAAAGCCTTGCTTGTTTCTGAATCCTTTAATGCCACATTGAAACAAAAAAATATTAAATTATCCGCCGCCAATTCGGTCAACTTTGGACGCATTATCTTCCAGCTAATTTACCATATTCACAGCTACCTAGAACTAGTGCGCCAACAAGCGATAACACTAGGTGACAAGGTTTATCTAGATGTACCCAGTGGCAACTTCGGCAATGCATTAGGTGGATACTACGCCATGAAAATGGGCTTGCCTGTAGAGAAAATCCTTATCGCATCAAACAATAATAATGTTTTGACGCAGTTGATTAATAAAGGACTCTACGATACCCGTGAGACATCCGTGATTCCAACCACCTCACCCGCAATGGATATTCTAAAATCATCTAATGTCGAGCGTATTTTATATGACCTCTATGGTGATAAGCGTACCAAAGAACTCATGCTACAACTCGATAGCGAAAACTATTATCAATTAAACGGTGAAGAACTAGCAGCACTACAAAACATCTTCTCCGCAGACTATTGCAGTGATGAAGAAGGCAAACACTATATCCAAACCACCTTTGCAGACGGTTACCTAATGGATCCGCACACCGCAACCTGCTTCAAAGCCTACGACACCTGTCGCGACAAGCCATTAAAAACCATCGTCTACTCAACGGCAGAATGGACAAAATTCTCCCCTGTTATCGCCAACGCCCTAACAGGTGAAGAAGATGCCGATGACCACGAAGCACTACAAGCCATTGCGAAAAAAGCTAATATTAAAATACCAGAACAGATCAATGCTTTGTTTACTAAAGAAATTACGCAAAAAACAATTATTGCCAAAGAAGATATAGAGAAAGAAATATTAGCATTTTTGAATTAAATGCTCTGAGCATTCAAGCAATCACCTGATCATTTCCAATCCAATAGGCG
>DRMS01000054.1 GCA_011322515.1 Leucothrix mucor | reverse complement strand
AGAACCAGAGGTATAAAGAATAAAGAGTGGATCTTCTGCATCCATTTCTTCTGCGGGGCAATCTGCACTTGCCGCAGCGATTGCATCGCCATACCAAACATCACGCTCATCATTCCATTCAATGGGTTCGCCACCGCGCTTGACGACAATGCAGGTATGTACATTAGGGCAGGCTTTTAAAGCAGTATCTGCATTGACTTTGAGTGGGATTTTTTTGCCACCGCGCATGGATTGATCTGACGTAATCACTACCTGACAGTCAGAGTCATTAATTCGGCTAGCTAGTGCTTCAGAGGAGAAGCCACCAAAGACGATAGAATGCACTGCGCCAATGCGCGTACAGGCCAACATTGCAACCGCAGCTTCGGGGATCATAGGTAAATAAAGTGATACACGATCACCTTTTTTTACCCCACGATCCTTTAGCACATTGGCAAAGCGTGATACTTCTTCATGTAACTCACGATAAGTAATTTTGCGCTCTTCATTAGGATTATCGCCTTCCCAGATAATCGCCACCTGATCGCCACGGGTTTCTAAGTGGCGATCCAGACAGTTATAGGAAACATTGAGTTTGGCATGGGTATACCAGTTGATATGTAGATCATCTTTAGCAAAGCTCCAGTCAGACACTACATCCCACGGCTTAAACCAAGTGACATATTTTTCTGCTTGTTCAGCCCAGAATTCATCGGGGTTGTCGATAGAGCGTTGATACATTGATTGATATTGTTGCGCGTTAATATTTGCTTGCGCTGCGAATTGAGTAGATAAAGGATGGCTTGTTTCAGACATTCTCGCTTGCTCCTTGGTGATAAGTAGAAGGCACTATTAATCTAACATTTGCTTGTTTATTTTCCGATCTTCTGGGTTATTGTTTCAGTCATGTAGCTCACTATATTTCTTCAACAATGCCTTGAATATCGAAAAATATCCTTCGCAAATTAGGGTAGATTAATGATGCCCGCCTACTTAGGATTATGAATTAAACCCGAATCTGTATCGTTGTAGCTTTATGGAATCAGGTTAAATACTCTTAATTTGTATGGTTTTTATATTAAAGATTAAAAGTTGACTAACGTCAAAGTTTTCAGCTTGTGTAATCAACTAATCTATTTTTTAATACATTTCACAAGCTCAGGGATACTAGCCTGCGGTAGACTCAGGGCATCGCTTCTTGAGCTTGCTGAAGGGGGGGTGGGTGAAATAGTATGGATTTTAACTGTTCCTTAAATAGATGGGAAATGTAATATCAATATATTCCAGTAGCTTTTTAGGACAGTCGTGACGACAGCTTGTACAGAGCGCTTCCTCGCCTTAGGAAAAGTATCTCTAACCTGTCGGATTAGCTTGTGCATAACGGCTTGGGTGCGGGGTTTTGAGTTGAGTGATGCATTATTTAGAGATTATAGTAATGATTTGAAAATCACCACTCCACCTTAGCCCAATAATGACCTGATTTTCCAGAATTGTGGATAGTTAACACACGCACTTTACTGCCTTTACTTAGAACTTGTCTAACAGGAGGCATTCCTCCCCTAGAGGGATAAGTGTTACGTATATTAGAATGAACACGTAAAGAATAATATTGACCTGCTCTAGGCAGTGCAGCATTGAGACCTAATGTCTGATTATTTTTATTATCCCATTGTCCTTGATTAAATTTTCCTAAATATATCCATCCCTTTGCTTTATCAGCGCTTGCCGTAATAGTAGCTTTGTTGGTATGGGTGGATGCTTTCACTATTTTCTTCTTGTCTTTACTCGCTGTATTGTCAGAATTCATTAGCACAGAGTAAGCCTCTTCAAGATTTATTGAGGGTTGGCTTTCTGTGGGTTTTACTGTTTCAGTCTTCTTAGCAGATGGCTCTTTTTGTTTTTTTTGCTTTGCTTGTTTTTTTATTGTTTTGGAACTGCTAATAGATTGATGTTTATCATGCTTGTCATTTTTTTCTATTATTTTTCCTGAGTGTTTACCCGCTATTATATCCTCCAGTTTAATGACAGGGATGACGCCTTTGGGCTCAGCTTTTGCTTCCGCAAATTTATCAATGGGAGCTTCATTTTTCGCGTATGTAATTAAAGGGGTTAAAAATATTAGTGATAATGTCATCCTTAGCACTATGGTACTGAAAGTAGGCATGAGCAATCCTTAGATAGAGATTTTAAATTAGTTTGCTAGTATATATAGCATAGATTTAATAAATTATTACGTAATGATTGTATCTAATTAAAGTTTTCTATTTAATAATATGCTTACTTATTGATAATAATGCAAATATAAAGGATAAAAGGTAGTAATATTGAAAATATAAGGGTGAAATTTTGGAGGTGATCAAAAATATTTTGTTGCCACGTTCTCTATCCGTTAAACACTACTCTAAGGAAGTTCTAAGCAATGAATGGACCCATCTTACTTGCCCTTTTGTCCCTGCTTAAATCCTATCAATCGTTGTGTAGAGAGCGACTATGCGCCTCTTGAGATGGGTAGATTTATTACTTGAAACGTCCTAAGTAGGGTGCTTCCATTGGCGGCTACTAATTTAAGCTGGGACACTCCATAAATTCAAAGGCTTATTAAATTTTCGTTTTTTCGGCTACCAGTTTAAGGCGGGACAGTTCATGTTTGTGTTATTCACCCGCGCCCTTCGACAAGCTCAGGAAGCGGTGTCCTGAGTCTACCGAAGGGCTAGTTCCCTGAGCTTGTCGAAGGGTGCGGGTTATTTGCTATGACGTTACTTGTCCCGCCTTAAGTTGGTAGCCCTTCCATTATTTTAGGTGAAAATAAACGAGCAAAATATTAGATTTATTGTGCTTTCTACTTAAAAATAAGCGACTAATAAATTCTCAAGAGGAAGCTGTTTAATTCGCGCAATCAATAATACCGCCATAACAGCAAGCAGTAGCATAATAAGTAGCAACTGCGGACGGGTAAATACCTGCTTGACTAATATCAGTACAGCATCTTTGAAGTGGGTTGATTTTACAATATCGCGTTTAGTGAATTCGATGATATAAAGCAAGATCAGCAGGACGCTGATACTCATTAATATCAATAGCAGATTGGTGTAATGACCATAAGTATCCACGCTTCCTGTGTTTTTTTGTCGAATACTTAAAAAAGAGAGTAATTTATAACGCGTTTTTTCGAGTAAGTTGAGATCGTCACGTTGTTCAATATCAGTGCTAATTTTATTGAGTAACTGCTTCATACTAGTCATTGAGCTTAGCTTATCGGCTGAAATTATATCATCAAATATTTTGACCTGTTCGATTGCAGGGGGGGCTAACCTATCAATAGTGACCTCTTTTCCCTTGAAATGATGGCTTAAGGAGCTGGATAACTCATCTGGCAATGATTTAATATTTTTTCTAAAATGACTAAAATGTGTTTCAAGTTCCTGAAATTCTTCTTGTAACTCTAGTATAACTAACTCATTTGCTAGCGCTGCTGCGGAGTCTATTTCATATTGAGGCATTGGGACTCCTGAGGGTGGTTTATCAATAGTAATCGAGGCTTTTTTTTGCTTAAAGGGAATTGTTAACGCATGATTTTCCTGCGGCATAATATTGCCATTTAATACTTGTACATCAATGGGGTAGGAGAGTTTGTGACGGGTAAATGCGCCCATAATACTGACCTTATCATTGGTGTAAATTTGTTGGGGAATAATGATAGGGGTTTGATGCAAGAGAATATAAATGGCTGCCTGATTATTGCCGTACTGAATAATATTTTGTAGGCGATCAATATCATCCTTTTTATTGGCTTCAAAATAGATATGTTGGCAATTATTAGCGCCAAGAAAATCTTTAATAGGTTGTTGAAGGCGCTTTAGATACTCAGTAATGGTCTCATTTTCTTTTAGGTTTAGGCGGATATGTGCGGAGTCACTTAGATGAATGCGGCTGTATTTTGTTTTTAATGCGGCATAGTTTTTTGGGTGGTTAGTAAAAATACAAGCGCTACTTTGATTAGTGCGAGTGATTAGCGGTACGTTGCCCTGTAATAAAACATACGCATCAATAATGGTCTTTTGATGTAGTGCTTCCACTTTAAGTGAGTCAATATAGCCATCTTCACTTTTAATAATGTCGGGTGGATTGACGCGATGACTTAGCACTTTTTTCATTTTACCTTTTATGAAATGGCTTATTTTTCCGCCATGAAGTTTGTAGGTATAAGCTTTGGTGTGCAGGATGCGCAGTAATGATTTTCTAAAGCGTTTTTCAATAGCGCTATTGCTACTGATATAACTCGCTAAACGGTCTTTTACGCGAATTATTTCATCAACCGTAATCACACCATTTTTATATTCGCCCCTATATTGATTACGCTGAGAGTCAAGAATAACTTTAGCAAACATTAAAATATCATGCCCTGCATCAAACGCATCAATGGCTAAAGCACCAAAATCGATTGTGCTGTAATATCCATTATCAATGCTTGTACTATCCGCTTGAGCGTGCGACTTCGAATATTCTAAAATTGACCCCATGCCCATATCATCACTGATAACCATTTTATCGTGATAGCCCAATGAGCGAATGCCAAGCGCAGTATTGCCTGAGCGGATAAGACCCGCCACTTTTTTGCTGAGCGTTGCAGGGTTTTTATCATCTAAAAAATCAATCATAATATGCGATGTCATAATGCCGCTAAGATAATCTTTAAGATCATAATAAGGGGTCATTTGTCGCTTAAAATCATCTTTTGTACCAATAAATTTAGACACGCCCGCATGTGGGTTCATATTAATTTTCCCCAGCCCAGGAAAATGCTTACCAATCACCGTAATGCCTGCTTCGCGCAACCCCATAATATAATAAGCAGCAATACTACTTACACCTTCTGGGACGCTAGAAAAGCTACGGTTTTTTAACAGTGAGTTATAAGAACCTTGCATGGTTTCATCAATATCTAGCACAGGACCGAGGATCATATTGATGCCGCTACTGGCAAGTTGATAGCCCACTGCCTTACCTGTATTTTTAATACTATTGATATTCTGGGTCGTTGCTATTGTTAGCGCAGGAGGAGGGGGCGTGATAACACTTTTAATGGGATTGTAGCGCGGACCTTCAAAGTCGGCGGCGATAAAAAGCGGTACTTTTAAATGCTTGCTTGCCAATGCGCGGTATTGCATATTGCTAACAAAGTTGGTGACAATGCTAATACGCTCTTCGCCTGATTCTGCTCGTTTACGTAAGTAATTAAAATTAGAGCTTTGTAAGATAATCGAACCAAAGCCTTCTTCTTCAATCAAGCGCTTATGGATTGCATTGCGCTCTTGCACTTTGGAAAAATGTAGTGGAATATTGATCATAAAAAGCTGACCAACGCCATCTTCCACGCTAATGTTATTAGCCCACTCCTCAACCTGACTGTTTTCGGCTGCCGTTAATTTAGGTGAATCGGCTTGAATACTAGTGAAAAAAATCAGGCTACTGATCAATAGCAATAAGGATATTGTATTTTTCATGGTCAGCCCTTTTAGATGAATATGGTTAGTATATTATACAGCACCACTGCAAAGCCTGATGCAATCAGCACTACAAGCGTAGTGACTGTAAAAATAACCAAGGTGATTTTGTGAGATCGTTTCTCTTTTTTGTTATCTAGCGAAAATTTGTGGTTATTGGGCTTAAATTTCTTTTTATCCTTACCAAACAAGCGACCACTCTTAGCACGCATATAAAGTGCAGCGGTACCAAATTCTACTTCATTGGGCTGGTTATAAATGGCAAGTCGTGCCAAGCTTAACGAGGTATCAACAGGGCTACCTTGTGATAAGGCATTATAAAATGTCTCAGAAAAGACAATGGCGGACTTGTCGGTAATCACATATTGCATGGCAAGTACGGCAGGTACGCCTTTCTTCACTACGCTTTGTGCAACGCCTGAGAAAATATTTTCAAGTGAAGTAATCCCTCCTTCACAGGCATTCAGTACAATAAGGCGAGTTGAGCGACTCCCTTCAATAATAGTAGCAATACGCTGAGAGCTAACTTGTAGACCATTACCCTTATCATCCTCAGTCACAAGAACACCTTCATTGCGCTCTTCATTAAAATCACCATGACCAATAAAGTGAATAATATGGCAATGGTGCTCGCTGATGCTTTGAGTGATTTTGTGCAGGGTCGCGTGTTCGATAATGTCTAGTTTAATACGCTGTTTTTGTTCCAAAGATGTCAATGCTTGCTGTATTTTATCGCGTTCTTTGGCAACATTAAGGGGGGGGTAATCCTTAGGGTCAGAAATAACAACCAACACGCGCAAAGGGGGGGTAATTTGCAATGATTTGGCACCAATGCTTAGCTCCATATAACGCACAATCGAGGTGTTTCCCGATAAGGTTAAAAAGGAATAGGTGCGATCATCAAAGAGAAATTCCCATGGAATATTGATGAGCTCAGGATTCTCAGGAAAACGTAGGCGAATGCGTAAACCTGCTTTTTTGCTGTCTGCGGTGACTTTGCTCTCACGGTAAGTTTCACCAATACTCTTTTGAAAGACAGCATTAAATAAAGTCTCCCCAAATTGGCGGATCTTATTAGCAATATCACTCACGGATGGTTTGCTGTTATCAGAACTTGTGCCGTTTTCATTGAGAATAAAACTACGAGTCTGAGAGAAGTCATTGATGATTTGATCTAACTCTTGTTGGGCAAAAGGAAAATCAAAACGATTGCGCGCCTCACCGTTAGGCGAGGCAATGACGCGCGCTTGATATTGTGTGCTACGTCTGCTGATTTCCAGATCAAAATTTAAGTATCTATCCATTTATACCCTATTTATATGTTATTGGAATGTTGTAAATAAACGCAGTGCTATCTCTCAGTGCTACTTAATCAACCTAAATACTGTTCCCCAGTCTAGGTCATATCGTTACCCACAAGCCTGTAGAAGTTGCTGTATAAGGCTATCGAGAAGTAAAAATATTTCCCATTTTTTACCACTATGATCAGTTAAACAAGCACCTATGAAAGTAGTAGTCATACTTGTGGGTAACGATATGAGTCTAGGTAAGAGGTTTTTATGAAAATAAAAGTTCCACAGTAAACTGTCTACAAAAAAGCACTTTATTCTTCACATTTGACTTATATCCAGTATGATGATGTGATTATTGTTGACAATATGGGACTTTGTTAGCTTCCTTCGAGACTAAGAAATTAAATGTCAGCTAAGGAACCTGCACGGAATAACTTCCCGAAGTTCTAACGCAGAATTTTTATTTCAGATCGGATGAACTCATGAGGCGCATAGTCACTCTACGCAACGAATGAGATCATCTAAGCTGGGATAAAAAGCAAGTTAGAGATCGGGACGTTGTTTCGTGCACGTTCCTAAGCTCATGGATTTAAGAATAGTAAAGATAACAAGGGTATTTTACTTTTTATGTAAATTGTTCACTTTTTGCTAAAAAATAATTTATAGACTGGATTGATCATACTTATTCAAGAGGTGTATGCTTTTGGAGGGTTGAGGTATAAGCTTCAATCGTAACGACTAAGGAAAGGAGATTTTCATATGAAAAAAGGCACCCCAACGTTAAATCGTCGCGGCTTTTTAAAAGCAGCAGGTGTGGCGGGTATAGCCGCAACGGCTCCGATGTTTTTTATTAGAGGCGCTTACGCTGAAGACAAAAAATTTAGAAATGATCCAGGTAAGGGAAAAACAGTAAAACTTGGTTTTAATGTACCACAAACAGGTGCTTATGCTGATGAAGGTGCAGATGAGCTACGTGCCTTTAAGCTGGCGGTAAAGCACCTTAATGGTGAAGGCGATGGCGGTATGATGAATACCTTTAAGCCATCTTCACTGAAAGGTAATGGTATTTTAGGTAAAAAAGTTGAGTTTGTAACAGGCGATACACAAACCAAATCAGATGCTGCGCGTGGATCTGCCAAGCGTATGATCGAAAAAGACGGTGTCTTAATGGTCAGTGGTGGCTCATCATCAGGCGTAGCAATTGCAGTACAAGGCTTATGTCAGGAAATGGGCGTTATGTTTATGGCAGGTCTGACCCATTCAAATGATACAACAGGTAAAGATAAGCGCCGTTATGGCTTCCGTCATTTCTTTAATGCAAAAATGTCAGGGGCAGCGCTTGGTCCTGTATTGAAAAAAGAAATGGGAACAGATCGTAAGGCATATCACCTAACGGCTGATTACACGTGGGGCTGGACACAGGAAGAGTCAATTAAGGAAACCACCGAAGGTCTCGGTTGGAAAACGGTTAAGACAGTAAAAACTCCCGTTGGAGCAGGTGATTTCTCACAGTATATTACACCGATTCTAAACTCAGGCGCAGATGTGTTGATTCTTAACCATTATGGTAAAGATATGATCAACTCATTAACGCAAGCGGTTCAATTTGGTCTGCGTGATAAGCAAGTCAATGGCAAGAACTTTGAAATTATCGTACCACTGTACTCACGTTTAATGGCGCAGGGTGCGGGTAAAAATATGCAAGGTATTTTGGGTACAACCAATTGGAACTGGGCGCTTAAAGATAAAGGCTCGCAAGCATTTGTTAAGTCATTTGGTAAAGAATACGGTCATCCACCCTCACAGGCGGCGCATACGTGTTATGTGCAAACACTGCTTTATGCCAATGCCTGTGAAATGGCAGGGTCATTCTACCCACCAGAAGTTATCAAGAAAATGGAAGGCTTTAAGTTTGATGGCATGGGTAATGGCGCAACAGAGTACCGTGCAGAAGATCATCAATGCTTTAAGGATGTATTGGTTGTACGGGGTAATACTAAGCCAAAAAGTCAGTTTGACCTGCTTGAGATTGTTCAAGAAGTACCACGTTCACAAGTTGAATATGACGCGAAAATCTTTGGTGGCGATTTAGGGCCTTATAAGGTTTAGTTGTTAGGAAGTTTCAAGTAATGAATTTACCTATATTGCGCTGATTTTTTGTTTCTGATTGGAGCATCTCAAGAGGTGCATAGCCGCTCTATGCAACGATTGAGATGATTCAAACAGGGACAAAAGGGCAAGTAAGACCAGTTCCCTGAGCTTGTCGAAGGGTACGGGTTGTTTGCTATGACTTTACTTGTCCCACCTTAAGTTGGTAGCCCATTTTTTCTTAGCGCTCTTTGCCTTTTTGCGACAGGACTCTTTTTCTTTTCTGTGTATTCTGTGTGTTCCGTGGTAAATTATTTTAAAAAACATCTTGGGGATCAGATAGTTAAAGCTTATGGACGCTATCCTAATTCAAATCCTTAACGGTCTCGATAAAGGCGGTGCGTATGCGCTTATCGCGTTAGGGCTAACTCTTACTTTCGGCACACTTGGTATTGTTAATTTTGCTCATGGAGCAATTTTCATGCTAGGTGCATTCTGTGCCGTTCTCTTTCAACATATTCTGACTCTTTCCAAACAGGTCAAGGATGAAAGCATCACTTTCTTCGATGCGTATAAAGAACAACCGTATCTAGAAATATGGTGGGGGGATACGGGGTCTGCCATTATTGACTATGCCGTTCCCTTATCTATCTTATTTGCCATTCCCGTCATGCTACTCATTGGCGTTATTATGGAGAGGGGATTAATTAAACATTTTTACAAGCGTGAACATGCGGATCAAATTTTAGTGACGTTTGGTTTAGCGATTGTTATCCAAGAAATCATCCGCCATTTTTTTGGCGCAAATCCCATTCCAACACCGCCGCCCGATGTGCTTGCAGGTAGCGCAGCCATTGGTACTT
>DRMS01000053.1 GCA_011322515.1 Leucothrix mucor | reverse complement strand
TGTGGGTGACGATAGGAACCCCAACAAAATCTGGCGTAATCATTTAAATTTATCCAAACTAAAAACCTAAATAGGGTAAAAGGCTAGTTTCTCGCCAACCCTCCGCTGTCGAGTAGCCCAATCAAAATATTGCTAGAAATTGTTGGAGTTCGTAGCCTCACTCCAACCTACCGCGCTATCCCAGAGATTGGCTTCTAGCTGTTTGATTTATTTTTGGTTCATTATTGCTCGTTATTATTAATAACTATTTGTTTATGAGGGGTAGTGTGGCGTTTGAATAAAACTCATCAGAATTATGGCGTTAGAGTATACCGTACCCGAGATCGTTATGAATCTTGTCACAAAATTAAACGTATTACCAAACCTTACTGCTGATATTCCCTCATTCCCATACTCCTACGTGGGAATGCGTATGGATAGTTGCTATTGCTCGTACTATTTCAGCCGCGAAGGTACTCGATATGCATTCCCACGCTGGAGCGATGGGAAGGAGGGCGCATAAATATACTTTAATAGTTTTTAACTACGTAACATCAGCTATTAAGATATTAGTTATGATTTTTCACAGTGTCTCCTAAATTTACGCTGCTTCTTGCTATTTAGATGTGCTATGCACACTTTTTAGATGTACTATACGCGCTTTTTAAATGAAACCATTACAATAACTATGAATACAATTGATGCAATTATTCTCGGTATTATCCAAGGCTTAACCGAATTTCTTCCTGTATCTTCTAGCGGTCACCTTGAAATAGCTAAGTTTATACTCGGCGAAAATGCCTTACCACAAGATAGCATGTTAATGACGGTGGTTTTACATGGCGCAACGGCATTGAGTACGATTGTTGTTTTTAGAAAAGATATTATGGCGTTATTTAGAGGACTATTTCAGTTTGCATGGAATGAGGAATCAAAATTCTCGCTTAAAATAGTTATTTCAATGGTTCCTGCGGCCTTTATTGGGGTGTTTTTTAATGAGGAAATAGGGCAGCTATTTAGTAAAAATCTTATTTTGGTAGGATCTATGTTGCTGATAACAGGATTGTTGCTGTTGTTAGCCGATAGAGCAAAGCGCACGGAGAAAAATGTATCGTTTAAATCAGCCGTTATTATTGGTATATCGCAAGCTATTGCTATTTTACCAGGTATTTCACGCTCAGGAGCGACCATCTCTACGGCTGTCTTATTAGGTATTGATAGGGAAAAGGCAGCGCGTTTTTCCTTTCTAATGGTTGTGCCGTTAATATTAGGTAAAATGTCTAAAGATGCACTGAGTGGTGAGCTTGCTATGACAGATGGTTCTATCATGCCATTAACGGTTGGTTTTCTAGCGGCATTTATAACAGGTTTATTTGCCTGCACATGGATGATTACATTGGTCAAAAAGAGCAAGTTATCATGGTTTGCTATTTATTGCTTTGTGGTGGGAGCAGGGGCTTTAATTTATGTAGGATTGAGTTAATTAATCTTTCTTAATTAAGCATTTTAATCTTGCCTTAAGGTAGTTTATTGAACAGAATCTGTAGTGAATAAAATTAGATTTTAAGTAAGTTATTGATTTTAAAGGAATACATATGAGCTATCAAAGAGTACTTGCCACATTGGTTATTTTTGGCAGTATGGCTGTCTATGCGGAATCACCTGAAGAAAAACCAGTGCTGGAAAAAGCAAAAACAGCGGCAGAGAAAGTTATTGGCAAGCTTGCCGAAAAAGTAGTGACTAATAAAGAGAATGCGGATAAAGATGAAAAATCAGTAGCAGAAGATAATAAGAAAAAATCGGCTAATGGATCGGGTGAAAAATCTAGTAAGAAATCATTGCTTAAAGAAGAGTTAGATCCTGAAACTAAAGCATTACAAAAAAAGAAGCACAAACTTTCTATTGAAAATACGTTAAAAACGGAGCGCCTTAAAAATGATAATGCTGATCTTTTAGCACGTTTGCAAAAATTAAAATGGGAAAAGCAAGAAATTACAGGGCAGCTTGATATTGAAGATTTAAAGCGTGAGCGCGATCAGCGTGCTGAAACCATTGCTTATGAAGAAAAGTTACAAAAACTCACTCGTGAATCCTCGTTAGCTAAAGCAAGAGCGGCTAAGCTTTCTAGTGAATTAAATGCTAAAAGAACGGAATGGGATTTAAAAACAGCCCGTTTAACTGCCGAAATAAAAATGCTTCAAGTTGAGAAAAAGCGTGAAGCTTATGCTGATCGCAAGCCTATTTATCTTGATAATCCCTTAAAAGATGATAATACGTTGGTAATTTCTGATCGTCGTATTGCTTTAAATGGTCCAATACTGCCAGAAACGGCGGATTACATCACTACGCGTATTAATTATTACAATAATAAAGATGGAAGTAAGCCAATTTTTATTGTCATTGACTCATCGCCAGGTGGCTCTGTTATGTCAGGGTATCGGATTTTAAAGGCAATGGATGGTAGTAAAGCGCCTGTTTATGTGGTGCTTAAATCCTATGCCGCCTCAATGGCAGCGACTATGGTGACACTGGCTAAAAAATCATTTGCTTATCCTAATGCAGTGATGTTGCACCATCAAATTAGTTCTACGTTTTTCTTTACTAGCATGAATCTAACCCAGCAAAAAGAGCATTATGCTGAAATGGTTAAGTGGTGGGAGCGTTTAGCGACTCCTATTGCTGAAAAAATGGGGATTAGTACAGAAGAATTCATTAAAAAAATGTATAAAAAATCATCGGATGGTGATTGGTCTGAGTTTGCCAGTGATGCTAAAGCACTAAAATGGGTTGATCATATCGTGGAGCGTATTGAAGAGACTTCTTTGTTAAAAGATCCCGATTCGGAAAAGACAATCAAAAAACTTCCAAAGGTCATTGTTGCAGAAGGAAGTGATGAAAAAGGACGTCCCGTTACCTATCTGCCACGTCTTTCTCCTAAGGATATGTATTTTATCTATAATCCTGATCGGTATTATCAGCTGAGATAATAGGTGAAAGACAAGCGTCAAACATACCGTGTTATTTTACAACTAATGACCTATATTGGTGTTGCACTATTCATAGGGGTGATGTTTGGCTCTGCTTTTGTTGCTGATGAAGAACAGCAAGAAGAGCCACCAGAGAATATAGAAATGTCGTTACAGCAGTTAGCGGTTGGTGAGTTAACGCATGTTCTATGGCAGGGTAAGCGAGTATCCATTCTGCACCGCAATGATGCACAACAAAATGCTTACTTTGTTTTCTATGATATGGGTGATTCAGGCAACTGCCCACTCTTTTTTAATGGGCGCATATTAAAAGATACGTGTACAGGGACTCAATATAATCAGCTAGGGGAGCCAATTGGTCAGAGTAGGGCGGATGACTTGGAATCTCCACCGCATTATTTTTTAGCCATTCGGAAAAAGCTTTTTATTGGTACTTGGAAATAAAAAGGGTGGCTACCAACTTAAGGCGGGACAAGTAACGTCATAGCAAACAACCCGCACCCTTCGACAAGCTCAGGGAGCTAGCCCTTCGGTAGACTCAGGACACCGCTTCCTGAGCTTGTTGAAGGGTGCGGGTGAAGAGCATAAACATTAGCTGTTCAGCAATTCCCGCTCTAATTTAAGGTAAACAACAGTAGTAAGCCATTTGGTTAAAAACCAGCAAACCACTGCTATTTTTAGAGCCTTAATGTAATGCGGTCTACTGCTTGAATGGGAATTGCTGTTAGCTGTTTCGCCTTAAGCTGGTAATCATAAAAAGTAATAGAGTCAGACTCATAGCGTGTCTTAGCTATGAGTGACTTACACCTGAAAATTGTTTTAAAAGTCAGTAGATATTTCTATCGTTGTCATCTAGTATCATCTATATGCTTAATGTGTATTGTATTTTCTCTCTATTAGCTGATTTGATGGGGGTGACAAATATAATTTCTTGACATATACTGAAATCATCTGTCTATCAGTACTCCTCCTATTAAAACTAAGGTAAATATTATGGCAAAAGGGCGCTCATGCTGTTGTTCTGGACTATCGAGAGGTTGGTGGTGGTTTCTTGCTCTTGCGGGTATACCCCTCCTCTATACGTTAATGTTTGTTACAAAACGGGGAGTTATTGAAAAAGATCTCCACACTCGTACTACACAAAAACTTAATGATGCAGGAGCTCATTGGGCTAGTGTTGATCTTGATGGGCGTGCCCGAGACGTTCTACTAACAGGTACCGCAACGACTGAGGCAGATCGTGATAATGCTATTCAGGCAGTGCTTAGTGTAGAGGGTGTGCGTGAAGTTAATAGCGATATTAAGGTGGTACTGTTAAAAAAACGTGCCCTTACTGCAAAGTATACACATAAAGATGGAAAGCTTGTGCTTGAAGGTGTTCTTTCCTCGCAGCAAAAAGTAGATGAAATGCTCAAGTTGGTTGGTGATAAAGTAGGTCTGGATAAGATTGACAATAAGTTAACGATTAGTGATGAGTTTTCACCAAAAGATGGGGTAATAACACTTTCAGGACTTGTTTTGGGTGAAGATATGCGTTCTGATATTACATCTGCGATTCAGGCAGGTAGTAGTGCTTTAGGTTTGAATTTTACTAACAATCTAGAAATTGATGTTGCAGCAGCAAAGGCTATTGCAGAAGAAAAGGCGAAAGCTGAAAGATTAGCGGCTGAAAAAGCAGAAGCCAATGAAAGAAAAATGGTAGCGGATAAACTTGCTGCGGAAAAGGTCAAGGCTGAAAAAGCGCAAACATTAGTAGCTGAAGAGGCAGAGACTAAAAAATTGGCTGCTGAAAAAGCTGATGCTGAAAGGTTAATGGCTAAAAAACAGGAAGCAGAGGCAAAAATAGCGGCTGAAAAGGTACAGGCTAAAAAACAGGCTGAGAAAAAAGCCAAAGTAGCAGAGAAAGCGGTTCAAGTTAGTGTCTGTCAGACAAAACTAAATAAAACCATGTTGGGTAAAACTATTCTTTTCCGAACCAACAAGGCTAATATCAAAAAATCGAGTTTTTCCTTATTGCAACAAATATCCAATGTTATTGGAGAATGTAGAGTAACATTGCCAGACACTCGAATAGTGGTTAGTGGACATACCGATAGCGCAGGCTCAGAGGTCTATAATCTAGCTTTAAGTCAGCGTCGTGCTAATGCAGTTAAAACACATTTAGTTGGCATTGGTGTTAGTAGTGCAATTATTACATCAAAAGGCTTTGGGGAATCAGAGCCAGTGGCATCGAATGATACCGCTGAAGGTCGCGCACAAAATCGTCGTATTACATTTTCTGTTAAGTAAGGGGTTGCATTATGCTGTATTTAGTTTCAAACCTATATGTTTGGTTAGTCCTGTTTTTTGTGTTTGGCTTAGTGATGGGCTTTTTTTCTAATTTTAACGAGGAGGATTAAATAATGCTTCCTTTTATAATACAAACTGTGTTTTTGTCTGTCGCGATATTTGTACTTGGTTGGCTACTTGGGCGTTATATCAAAGGGTTATTTTGTAAAAAATCTGATATTGGCAACATTGCTCATCACAGTGATACATCTAATACTATCAAGTCAGCAGTCGGTACTAAACATAAAGCTTCGAAAGCTGTGGGTAGTGACGATATTAGCAGTATAGAGAATTCTTCTGGCACAGTTAAAAAAGTAGCTATATCGGCCGCAGCGGCAACAACAAGCGCAGCCGTTATTGCAAAAATGGCATCAGGTGACGGCGATGATAATGAAAAGAACCCCCTTAGCGAGGCTTTTGTAGAGTCTGAAACAGTAGACATTGCCACTGATATTAAAGATAAGGCTGAGGCGAAAGTAGAGGGTATTGTTGCAGATAGTAGCGATAAGGTCGTTGAGGTTGGGAGTGATGTTACTGAAAAAGTAGACCTTATTACTGATATTAAAGATAAGACCGAGGCGAAAGTAGAGGATGTTGTTGCAGGTAGTAACGATACGATCGTTGAGGTAGAGGAAAAAGTAGATGATACTATCGTTGATATTGAAGCATCAGCTAAAGAAGCTAAAAACGAAATTGTTGAAGGTATAAATGCTAATGTTAAGACGAAACTTACAGCGCCCTCATCAGATATTGATAAGGTTGATTTGGACGTTAATGATAAAGGTTTCGATGAAACATCAAATATTATTTCAGGAAATTCAGAAGTTCTCACTGAGTCTAGTGATGCGGCTGATATAGTTGATGATAAGGATGGCAGTTCATTGCTTGATGTTGCTAAAACTGCCGCGATTGTAGCAGGTGCTGGTATCGCAGCTAAAGTTGGGACAGATGCTGTTGGAAAGGATGCGGAAGAGGATATAAATGAGCCCGCAGAAGAGCTTGTAGATACTATTGCTGATATTGAATCAGAAAAAGTAGCCGAAGAGGTTGTTGAGATTGATAATGATGATGCAATTGAAAATGTTTCGGAAGAGCTGCCTGATTTAACTAACTCGGCTGTAGAGAGCCAACAGGATATTGATAATGAAGTAGTCGATGAGACTCAACATAGTGAAGAGACTGAATCAGATCTTGAAATGTCTGTTGATCATCTCGAAGACGCGGTTAACACAATAGTTGATAGTGAAACTGCTACTGATACATCTGAGGAAATTGGCGATAAACTTACCGAAATATCAGAGGATATTAATAGCGATGAGGCAATTGACTCTGATAATGAGGATATTGCGGAAGAGACTGACTCAGATAGTTCAATATCAGATATTGTCAAAGCGACTGTTGCAACGGCAGGAGTAGGGCTTGCTACTAAAGTTGGAACTGACCTTCTCGATAATGAAAGCGACAATGTTGTTTCTGGTGCCCTCGAAGAAGTTGCGGATAGTACAGAGGAAAAGTTAGAGGAAAGCTTTTCTAAAAAGCTAGAAGATGAGACGGCGGAAGAGTTAGAGGAAAGATTCTCTAAGAAGCTAGAAGATGAGACGGCAGAAGAGTTAGAGGAAAGATTCTCTAAGAAGCTAGAAGATGAGACGACAGAAGAGTTAGAGGAAAGATTCTCTAAGAAGCTAGAAGATGAGACGACAGAAGAGTTAGAGGAAAGATTCTCTAAGAAGCTAGAAGATGAGACGGCGGAAGAGTTAGAGGAAAGCTTCTCTAAGAAGCTAGAAGACGAGACGGCGGAAGAGTTAGAGGAAAGCTTCTCTAAGAAGTTAGAAGATGAGACGGCGGAAGAGTTAGAGGAAAGCTTCTCTAAGAAGTTAGAAGATGAGACGGCGGAAGAGTTAGAGGAAAGCTTCTCTAAGAAGTTAGAAGATGAGACGGCGGAAGAGTTAGAGGAAGCCTTTTCTGAAAAATTAGAAAAAGAGATTACTGAAGAACTAGAAGATAAATTCACTGAAAAACTGGAAGAGGTTAGTGATGGAGTATCTGATTCTGATAGTGTTGAAGTAGCTTCAGGGGAAGCTGTAATACAATCTGACGATGAGGAAAGTACCGAGCAGCAAGCTAACGCAGTTGATACGGATGATAGTACACAGCAAGATAGCGCTGATTATTTAGCTGGAGATGCATCTGATTCGCCCGATAATGATGAAGATTCCTCTTTACTAGATGTAGCAAAGACAGCGGCGCTAGCGGCAGGTGCAGGAGTTGTTGCTAAAGCAGGTGCCGAAATTCTTGATGATCATGTTGATTCTAAAGATGCAACAAGCACTGGTGATGAAACTGATGATCAAAAGGATAAAGCAACTATTGACAGTAAGGCTGAAGGTATTTTGACAATGATATCTCGGCGTATTGTACGTAGATACAGAAAGTAATGTAAATCTCGCTCTTTCTATAGAACTAAGGAACGTGCACGGAATAACTTCCCGAAGTTCTAACGCAGAATTTTTATTTCAGATTGGATGAACTCATGAGGCGCATAGTTACTCTACGCAACGAATGAGATCATCCAAGCTGGGATAAAAAAGCAAGTTAGAGATCAGGAAGTTGTTTTGTGTTTGTTCCTAAGCTTATAATCCAGAGTAATTTCTTACTCTGGATTTATCGTGAATAAAACGACCTATCAATTATTTCGCCCCCTTCTCTTCTTATTCTCAGCCGAGAAATCGCATCATTTAACCCTAAAGACGCTAAAACTGAGTGCTAAGTTGGGCTTATTAGCGCTATTTAGCACAAAAATAAAAACCACACCTACGAAAGTAATGGGAATCAATTTTCCTAATCAAGTGGGTTTGGCGGCTGGTTTAGATAAAAATGGTGACTATCTCAATGCACTATCACAACTTGGCTTTGGCTTTATTGAAATAGGTACTATTACGCCGCGTCCACAGCCTGGAAATCCCTCCCCACGTTTATTTCGTCTACCTAAGGCTAATGCAATTATTAACCGCATGGGCTTTAATAATCAGGGTATAAAGCACCTTCTACAACAAGTTGAAAAAGTGCGCCAGAGTGGTCATCGAGGTATTATTGGGATTAATATAGGCAAAAATTTCGATACCTCAGTCGAAAATGCAGCCGATGATTATTTGATTGCTTTGCGCGAAGCCTACTCACTAGCAGATTATATAACCATTAATATCTCCTCACCTAATACGCCAGGTTTACGTGACTTGCAATATGGTGATGAGTTAAATTTACTTTTATCGACCTTAAAACAAGAACAATTAAACCTATCCAAACAAACAAATCGTTATGTGCCGTTAGCAGTAAAAGTTGCGCCTGATTTAAGCCATAAAGAAGTGCAGTTTATAGCGAAAACACTATTAGATAATAAAATTGATTGTTTAATTGCAACCAATACAACGCTATCGCGTGATGCAGTAAAAGGAATGCAATATGGTGATGAAGCAGGTGGATTAAGTGGTGAGCCAGTGCGTGATTTGTCAACAGAAATTATCCGCCAATTTGCGCAAAGTTTAGGAGATCAGATTCCAATTATTGGTGTGGGTGGCATTGCTTGTGGCGATGATGCGGTTGATAAAATAAAAGCAGGTGCAAAATTAGTGCAAGTTTTCTCTGCTCTAATCTATCAAGGTCCTGCTTTAGTCGCAGACTGTGTGCAAGCTCTAGAGGATTATCAGCATGAACACTGATCGTCCTTTAATTATGGGAATTTTAAATGTAACGCCTGATAGTTTTTCAGATGGTGGTGAATTTAGTTCGCCTGAATTAGCATTACAACATGCATTACAAATGTTAGAAGAGGGCGCTGATATGATTGATATTGGCGGTGAATCGACTCGCCCAGGTGCAGATACTATTAGCGGGCAAGAACAGCTCAGGCGTGTTATTCCTGTTATTGAATTGCTAAGAAAAAATATCCCTGAAACAACATTGATTAGTATTGATACTACTAATTCAACGGTTGCAGATATTGCGCTAAAAGCAGGTGCTAACTGGATTAATGATGTTTCAGCAGCAGAAGACTCGCCTAAAATGCTGGCAGTAGCGGTAGAGCAGCAATGTCCTATTGTACTAATGCACCGTCAAGGGCTATCTGCCACTATGCAAGATAAGCCACACTATAATGATGTTACTCAGGAAGTTGTCAGCTACTTGAAACAGCGCGCACAGGCTGCATTGGATGCGGGGGTTAGTGCAAGCAATATTATTCTAGACCCTGGTATTGGCTTTGGTAAAACCTTTGAACATAATCTAACCTTAATGGCAGATTTAAAAGCATTGGTTGACTTGGGGTATCAAGTTTTATTAGGTACAAGTCGCAAGCGTTTTTTGAGTGAAATATGCAATCAGCCAACTTCATCCAAGCTAGCTTCCGCTACTTCTGCAACAACATCAATAGGGGTATTAGCAGGTGTTGCTATTTTTAGGGTGCATGATGTGCTAGAGAACCGTCAAGTAGCAGATGTTACATGGAAAGTGGTAACATCGAATGATAAATGCTGAAAAAAAAGGGGGCTAATATTTGGTGTCCCCATATGCCAGTTCTGTAGCCCGACTGTAGCTAAGGAACGAGCACGAAACAACTTCCCGATCTCTAACTTGCTTTAATTTCTGCAATATCATACTTATAGTTTTTCACATAAATAATTGCACCCTTCGACTCCGCTCAGGGTACAGCTCCCTGAGCGGAGTCGAAGGGTGCGGAAATTTAATAAATGAATGTCTATAGCTTGTGCTTTGATCTTATTCTTACTGGCGTTCAACTGTTCAGCTTCCAATAGTTACTGTTACGCCAATTTTTCCTCAATATCCTTTAACTCACTGGTGTAAATTGTGAAATAAATTAACTGTTTCTATAGAGACTGTTTGAATCCTACTGCAATTACTTTAAGAGCAGAGTTTTATGTATAAGAATGAGAATATATCTTTATTGATTAAAATGAATACATAATTAGTCATGAAAGTTTATTTATATAGACTATAGTTTTTTATTATGTGTGTATGGAAAATATCAATAGTTGGGTTTACTTGTTGGTATTTCCATATCTGCATAGGAAGTTCCAAGCAATGAATTTACCCATCTTACTTGCCCTTTTGTCCCTGTTTGAATTATCTCAATCGTTGCATAGACTAACTATGCGCCTCTCGAGATACTCCAATCAGGAACAAAAAATTAGCACAGTAGGGGTAAATTCATTACTTTAAACTTCCTAATTTTAATTAACTATAGGAGTTAAGATTATGAGTGAGCAGAAAAAAATGAGCCTAACGGTCAAGGTTCTCCTCGGCATGGCATTGGGTATTGCCGTTGGTTTGGGGTTGAACCTAACAGGATTAGTTGCCAATACCTTTGTTGATCAATATCTTGTTAATGGTTTATTCCATGTTGTTGGTAAAATGTTTGTTAATGCCTTAAAAATGCTAGTTGTGCCTTTAGTGTTTTTCTCTCTGATTTGCGGTGTTTGTGGTATTGGCGATATTAGAATGCTAGGACGTGTAGGCGGCAAATCATTTGCTCTGTATATGTTGACTACTGCTATTGCAATCGCAACGGCTATTTTGATTGCAGTTACCTTTGGTATAGGTAATGGCATGAATATTGAAACTGCGACAGAGTTTGTGGGCAAGGAATCACCTCCACTAACGCAGGTATTTATTGATATTATCCCTAAAAATCCTATTAGCTCAATGGCAAATGGCGATATGCTACCAATTATTTTCTTTTCTATTTTGCTCGGTGTCAGCATGTTAATGGTAGGAAGAAAAGCGAAGAGCTTTATTGAAGGTGCTGAAATTGCCAATGAAATCATGATGAAAATGGTTAATATCATTATGTCAGTTGCGCCTTATGCCGTATTTGCTTTAATTGCCAAAGCGGTAGCAACCTTGGGTTTAGGTTTGTTAGCATCGCTCGCAGGTTATGTAGCGGTACTTGTTGGTGCGCTGATGTTCCATTTATTCATTACCTTGATGATCGTGCTAAAAGTATTCTCAGGTTTAAGTCCTGCAATGTTCTTGAAGAAAATTAGAAATGTTCAGGTATTTGCATTTAGTACGGCTAGTTCTAATGCAACCATCCCTGTCACCATGAGAACAGTGACAGAACGTTTTGGTGTTAATAACTCAGTAGCTTCCTTTACAGTTCCATTTGGTGCGACCATCAATATGGATGGTACTGCGATTATGCAAGGTGTAGCGACTGTCTTTATTGCCAATGCCTATGGTGTGGAGCTTGGGATCTCAGGCTATTTAACCGTTATATTAATGTCCGTATTAGCATCTATCGGTACTGCGGGTGTTCCTGGTGTTGGCTTGATTATGCTGTCAATGGTTTTCACTCAGGTTGGTTTACCTGTTGAAGGTATTGGGCTGATTCTTGGGGTTGATCGCTTAATGGATATGATTAGAACTGCCGTTAACGTTTCGGGGGATGCAACCGTTTCTGCAATCGTAGCGAAGAGCGAAGGTAATATGGATGTGTCTATTTACAATGATCCTAATGCAGGCATCCATGATAGTGATGAAGCACTGGATATTGATGATGCGGTTGAAGCAGAAATGGCGGATGCACTACGGGAAACGAAAGCGCGTTAATCTGTAGCAGTTATTTGCAGTTTTAAAGGCAGAGCTTATGGCGCTGCCTTTTTTTTTGAATGATGACTCTTTAATCTTGGCATTAAAAATGGGTTATCAGGTTAAAAGCGGGACAGTTAAAATTGATATTATTTCACCTACATCCTTCAACAAGCTCAGGAAGTAGCGTCCTGAGCTTGTTGAAGGTGGGGGTTGTTTACTATGACCTTACTTGTCCCTCCTTAAGTTGGCGACCTGAAAATGATACCAGAATGCAACTGTATTTTTATAATTCTACTTAGAGTAGAATGCTAACCTTTATAAATAAACAAAGATAATTTAATTTTGAAGAAATACAGTGATCCACACCAAGAACGCGAAGCAAAAAAATATGGTCGTCCGATTCCAAGTCGGGAGTTAATGCTTGAAGTGTTAACAAAAAGTTCCAAACCAATGGGCTTTAGAGAGTTGGCAGATGAACTTGGTTTGTCTGATCCCGAAGATTTAGACCCGATGAAGTACCGCCTGCGTGCAATGGAGCGTGATGGACAGATCATCTATAACCGTAGCAGAGAATATATCCCGATTCAAAAAGCAGATCTGATTTCAGGACGAATTTCTGGACATTCTGATGGTTTTGGTTTTTTAATTCCCGATGATGGCAGTGAAGACCTGTTTTTGCATGGTAAGCAAATGCGCAAAGTTATGCATGGCGATAAAGTGCTGGCAATGGTAAAGGGTGTAGATCGTCGTGGACGCAAAGAGGGTGCCATTGCGGAAGTCGTAGAACGTAATACGACAGAGGTTGTTGGTCGTTATTTTGGTGGTGATGGCAGTGGGATTGGGTTTGTGCGTCCTGATAATTCACGCATTACGCAGGATATTGTCATTCCCGCAGAAAGTAACCATGATGCTACTGATGGGCAGATTGTCGTTGCTGGAATCGTTGAGTATCCCACGGTACACCATCAGGGAATAGGCAAAATCGTTGAAATTCTAGGTGATCATATGGCGCCAGGAATGGAAATTGACATTGCTCTGCGCTCTTATGATTTACCACATAAATGGTCAAGCGAGGTCAGTGTCGAGGCAGACAAGCTGGGTGATGAGGCGACTGAAGAAGATAAAAAAGAGCGCTATGATTTCCGTGGCGTGCCTTTAGTTACCATTGATGGCGCGGACTCACGTGATTTTGATGATGCTGTTTTTTGCCAGCGTGATGGTGATCATTGGCGTTTAGTGGTCGCGATTGCTGATGTTTCTCACTATGTACCTATTGCGAGTGAGTTGGATAAAGAAGCATGGAATCGCTCTACCTCTGTCTATTTTCCTGCTGAAGTTATCCCCATGTTGCCAGAGGCTATTTCCAACGGTCTTTGCTCGCTTAATCCTGATGTTGATCGCCTTTGTATGGTTTGTTCGACTCTGATTAATCAGCAGGGTGAAATTATTGAGTATGAATTCCTTGAAGGGGTAATGCATTCCTTTGCACGCCTTACCTATGACAAAATGGCAGCAATTGTTGTTGATCATGATCAAGCGTTACGTGAAGAACACGCCAATATTGTGCATCATTTAGATGATCTTTATTCTCTCTATCATGTGCTTCGCAAAGCGCGTGATAATCGTGGCTCAATGGATTTTGAAACCACGGAAACGCAGATCATTTTTGGTGATGATCGCAAAATAGAAAATATTTTACCCACAGTACGCAATGATGCACATAAGATTATTGAGGAATGCATGATTGCAGCCAATGTTTGTTCAGCACGCTTCTTAAAAGAGCATAAAATCCCTGCGCTTCACCGTGTACATGAAGGACCTGATCAGGAAGGTATTGAAAAAGTACGTGAGTTTTTAAAAGGAGTAGGGTTAACTTTGGGTGGGGGCGATAAACCGCAACCTAAAGATTACGCTAATATACTTGCCAGTGTGGTTGATCGTCCTGATGCTCACTTGATTCAAACCGTGTTATTGCGCTCATTATCACGCGCTGTCTATGCGCCTGTTAATCCAGATAAGCCAGAATCCACTTGGCATTTTGGCTTAGCGCAAAAGGACTATGCACACTTCACTTCTCCCATTCGTCGCTATCCTGACTTGTTGGTACATCGTGCAATTCGCCATATTATCCAAGGTAATTCAGTAAAATCTTATGATTATAGTCTTGCTGAGATGAAAGCCTTGGGAGAGCATTGTTCTGCCAATGAGCGGCGTGCTGATGATGCTTCTCGTGATGTTATGTCATGGCTTAAAGCAGAATACATGCTAGATAAAGTCGGTGAAACGTTTACAGGTGTCATTTCAGCGGTGACAGGGTTTGGTTTGTTTGTTGAGTTAAATGAGGTTTATGTTGAAGGCTTAGTACATGTGACTGCGCTGAAAAGTGACTATTACCATTTTGATGCAACACGCCATCGCATGACAGGCGAGAGTAGTGGTAAAACCTATAATCTAGGTGATGAAATTGAGATCGTGGTGGCACGGGTTGATCTGGATGAGCGTAAAATTGATTTTACATTGCCAGAATCTGCTGATATGGAGTCTAGAAAGCCTAGAAAGAAATTTAAGAAAAAAGCGAAGAAGAAGTCTAAAAAATAAACTTATGTAGTAATAAGGAGTGAAAGCTTTAGTTTTTTGGTTTTCAATGCCGTGAGGCAAGGTAGCATTGTTCTCAAAAAACACTATCCGCCTTGCCTAAGGAAGTTCCAAGTAATGAATTTACCTCTATTGCGCTGATTTTTTGTTCCTGACTGGAGCATCTCAAGAGGCGCATAGTTGCTCTATGCAACGAGTGAGATGATTCAAGCGGGAGCAAAAGGGCAAGTAAGATGGGTAAATCATTGTTTGTAACTTCCTAACTCCTAACGGCATCGGCGCTGAAAAAGATAAATCTTTCACTCCTTATAGAAAGTAGGGTGGTATGTGTAAACCATACAGACCTTGCAAATGTCTCTTTAGCTTTTTTAGCATTCTCTGCGTCTTAGTGAGAGAGTTATTCCCTTACCGACTAATTCAAGCACATTATGAAAACAATCCTAAATGGAATTCACGCTGTACAAAGCGCATTGGAAAGCGATCCTGAGAATGTAGTACAGGTGTGGGTTGCTGAATCCAAGCGTAATCAACGCGTAGTCAATCTGGCGCGCGAAGTACAAAAACAGGGCTTAATTTTGAATAAAGCCAGTATGAATCAACTGGATAAATTAGCTAAATCACGCAAACACCAAGGCATTGTTGCGGAATATAATGCACCTAAAGCGTGGGATGATAATGAGCTATTTAATTTACTCAGTGAACTTGATGAGCCTGCACTATTATTGATTTTAGATGGTGTTACTGATCCACATAATTTAGGTGCTTGTTTGCGTACTGCCGAAGGTGCAGGGGTTCATGCGGTGATAGCACCAAAAGATAAAGCGGCAGGTCTTACGCCAACCGCGCGCAAAGTTGCATCGGGAGCAGCAGAAACGATTCCTTTTGTACAAGTCACCAATCTTGTGCGCACCATTGATTTACTAAAAGATGCGGGTGTATGGATAACGGGAACTAGCGATAAAGCCACAGAAGAACTTTATGCAGGTGATTATAAAACACCAACAGCAATCGTAATGGGGGCAGAAGGGAAGGGTTTAAGACGTTTAACAGAAGAGCATTGCGATCATTTAATCTCAATTCCAATGGCGGGTAAGGTGTCTAGCCTGAATGTTTCTGTTGCTACGGGGATTTGTTTGTATGAAGTGGTTAGACAGCGTTCTTAGTACTGATAGTCTAAATTATGGCTACCAGTTTAAGGTGGAATAGTTAATATTTTTGCTATTCACCCGCACCCTTCGACAAGCTCAGGAAGCTAGTTCCCAGAGCTTGTCGAAGGGTGCGGGTTGTTTGCTATGACTTTTACTTGTCCCACCTTAAGTTGGTAGCCCAAATTATAATGGGTAATATCTCTGCATAAGCGCAGAGACATTACTCATAATGCTGATTAAAAGTCTAGTTTAGCCATTTTCTCCTAATATTTCTCCAGCAGGGTAAGTGTCAGCAATAT
>DRMS01000052.1 GCA_011322515.1 Leucothrix mucor | reverse complement strand
CGTCCAAGTCTTTTCGCTGGGCTAATACTATTTTCATTCAGCACCTTAAGCATCTTCAAACTATGGCAAGTAGAAGGATAAAATTAATGATGAAACTCAGTAAGGAACGTGCACGGAATAACTTCCTGACGTTCTAACGCAGAATTTTTATTTCAGATTAGATAAACTCATGAGGCGCATAGTTACTCTACGCAACGAATGAGATCATCTAAGCTGGGATAAAAAGGCAAGTTAGAGATAGGGAAGTTGTTTCGTGCACGTTCCTAAATCAATATCACTCTCGCTTAACCCCAATAGAGTAAGCTCCCATGCCATCAGCAGAATAGTGGCGTACTTTAGCGTAATAGTCACCTGCATTTAGCATAATACGTATACGAGAATTAAGCCCTACACCACCATCATCATTTTCCTCTATCAATTTTCCTTGATCATCAGGACCGAACAATGATAAAAAGATGTCAGTAGAGCCTGATGTTTCAATGATATATCGCCCACGCCTTGCAACGCTAAATCGATAGACATCACTCTCATTTCTAACCGATATTGCTGCTGACGTTGCAGTGCCATCGACCATTAATTCAGGAAGACTAGACTGAACTGAGGATGAACTAACTTTAACTGAATAATTACCTGTGAGGGTCGGGCTGTATAGGCGTACTGAAACAAAATAAGTTCCAGTGGATAAATTGAGCGTGATTTTTGAATTCAGGTTATCACCACCGTCATCATTTTGTACGAGCAAATCAGTGGCATCATTTGGTCCATACAAGGTCATAAAAGTGTCTGAGTTTCCTGATGTTTCAATCGTGTATTCATCGAAACTACGTACATCAAAACGATACAAATCAACCTCTCCTGCGGTATTGATTCTGGCGGGTGTTGCACCTGCATTCACACTTAGCTCAACCTCACTAGCTGGTGGGCTTATAACCGTGGGGGTTCCTGGCAACAACTGATCATATTCAATGTCAAGCGCCGCACTATCTACTACATCAATAGGTCGCCGACCAATTGAGGCGCTTGGCGTGCTATCCATAATATCATTAAGATTCTGCCCAAAAGCGCCCCCTGTTACGGGTAAATAAGCTTGTGCGGGGAAGCGCAGTTGCCATTCATACCACATTTTATCCACCATGCAATGATGAAAGAAAAAGACTGGGTCATTTGGTGAGGTCATAGGGAGCATTGAACCACCCACCCAAACATGCCCTAAATTATGAAACTCAGGACCAGAACCGCCTTGCCAACCTTCGATGAGATTACGAAAACTTGGTATACTTGCCCTATTCCACGGACTCGCATCGTAAGGCGTTACTTGTAGCATTTGTTGTAACTCAGACTCTGATGGTAACGCTACGTTGGTATTGCGACTAAATCCACGCTCCAGAGAGCCTACATTTGTGCCGCTAGAGTTAACCACCATCCATTGACCACTACGAAACGGTCCTGACCTTACAATACCGCTTGCATCACCATCACCACCAAGGAGGTCATCATTCCACATGGAGGCATTTGCTCCTCCAGATGGCCAATTCCAATAAGGTACACCTAAATTTGGATTTCCTGATACGCGCTGTAATTCTTTCTCAAAATCCCATAAAAAACGACGATGCCACGGTAAAAACGCGGGGCAACTATGAATAGAACCCATATTTGCATTTGCATGTCGTAAAACAAATCGATCATAAGAGCCATCTGCTTTTAATTGCAAAATGGCATCGACCAACTCAGAACGCTCAGCACTACTTAGCGTATTTGCATCTTTTCTTATAGCCATAGTTCATCTCCTTTGAAACTATGGAAGTGGCTATTTGTTTTATATTTTTATACTTGCCTACATACCACAATAGCCATTCTCCCTAGCGTATTAAATAGGAAAACACAATAAATCTAACATTTTGCTCGTTTATTTTGTTAAATTTGTGTTATGACTTCCTACTTATATTCAATCCTCTAATTTTTCCTTTAATACTTTAAATTCTGCTGTATCAACCGCAATAGCTTTTGCCAGCGCTTCTAAAGAGTCATACTGGGTATAAGGGAGATGTTTAGAAAACCATTTCCCTAAGTCCTTGTCCTGCACATACTCAATCTCTTTTTCATTGATAGTGAGTTTCTCATTATCTTCTATTTTAATATCATGACCTTTATAGGTCTGCTGTTGAACACTCATAACCTCTCCTTCTATTTACTTTTCTCTACTGCAACTAACATCAACAGTTGGCAAGTTTTCCACTTTTTGCGTATGGGTGCGAATCATCGCCCAAATATCAACAAAGTGCCCTTTTAGAGAATTATTATTTAATGTAAGAAGTCCAATTGTGCGCGAAAATTTATCAATAGAACCACCTTTAAGCTCTGCTTTATTCGCTAATAGCTCTAAATCAAATACGGATTTATGTGGATGCTGTTTAAACTCACCCGTTACACGAACATCTGTTGATTGAAAACAGGCGTCATAATGCGCCTCTAATTGAAACTGCTTGCTATTATCATTCAAGCGTAAAACACCTGATTCAAGGCTCAACACAGATGAACAGACTTGCTTATCCTTAGACGATAGCTCGCAAACCAGATTCCCTGTTGTTGCTTTCTTGGCACAGGCTGGCAACAATAGAGCCAATAATAAGATAGTAGTTACACTGATTTCTTTCACTCTTAAATCTCCTCGCTTCTAATAGCATAGTCAAAGATAAAGCAAAGGAATTATTTATATTAGTATTTGTAGGGTTACTCTCATGGATTTGCTTTCTCAGACTGTAATGCCTTCTAGGTAAAAAACAGGCTACCAACTTAAGGCGGGACAAGTAAAGTCATAGCAAATACCCCGCCCCCTTCGACACGCTCAGGAAGCTAGTTCCCTGAGCGTGTCGAAGGGGGCGGGTGAATAGGCAGAAACATTAACTGTCCCGCCTTAAACTGGTAGCCAAAAAACAAAAATAGCATTATCTGGCATCCTTCACCAAATGGAAAAGTAGTTTACACTTTTGTAGCCCGTATGAAGT
>DRMS01000051.1 GCA_011322515.1 Leucothrix mucor | reverse complement strand
CGGTAAAACAAGAACAGATAGATATTGAAGAAGAATGTGGTTTTGAAGGTAAGTTTTGGACGACAGAATATGCGACACATTTTGATTGGTGTATGTCGAAGGAAATTGGGTCGAAATTGCCAGAGCAAGAATCTAAAAAACGGATAAATCAGTTGGAAAAATGTAAAACAGATAAAAATGCTGTAAAAATTAAAACCGTTAAAAAAAGTAAGGGGATGGGGGCATTAGTATTCAACTGGGCTGGTGGTGATCTTTGGGATATTTACAAAGGAGATACTAAAGTTACTTATCACAGTGGCAAACATGCACAAGCACTACAGGCTGGTACTTATACGATCAAACCTAGTAGTAATCCTATTTTTGAACCCTTTGAGGTCACGATTAAAAAAGGTGAAAAGAAAGTTGTTGATTTAGGCGGTACACTCCTATTCAACTGGGCTGGTGATGATCTTTGGGATATTTACAAAGGAGATACTAAAGTTACTTATCACAGTGGCAAACATGCACAAGCACTACAGGCTGGTAATTATATGATCAAGCCTAGTAGTAGTCCTGTGTTTGAACCTTTTGAAATTACTATTAAAAAAGGTGAAACACTGGTGGTCGATAAATAAGTAATATTATATAACCACCCTCTAAAATTATAATTAAAATAAGTCCTGTTATTAAGACCTTCGCCAATCGTGATCTGTAGGGTGGATAAACGATAGTGCATCCACCAAAATCAACAAGTTGTGATGGATGCGTTACACTTATCCACCCTATAGTTTGGATTTAGCGAAGGTATTGGTTATGCGTTCAAATTCCTTAGGCAGGATGGCTGGTGTTGAGGTACGAAATGCGAGAGGTTTAATACGTTATTTACGATCTTAATATCATATCGTTACTCATAAGTATGATCACTGATTTTGTCAGTACTTGTTTCACTGTTCTTAGTGCTAAAAAACAAAGATATTGTTCTTTTTTAAGAGCCTTATATGGTGAATCTTACAGACTTATGGGTAACGATATGACCTTAACATAGGTTGAGAGATTTACTATCGTGAATGTATGAAAAAAGGCCACCAAAATGGCAGCCTTAAAAGTGTGAAGTATTTAGGGAGTAAGCATATCCCTAAAGGGGTTTAACGATTACGCACAAAACGACGAATTTCAGCCACATGACGACGACTTACTTCTAACTCATCTTCAATCTGGTCGATGGTAACACGCACTCGCCCAATCGGTGTTTTAGCCAAGCCTGTAATACGGCTTTTTGCGACTAATGCATTGCGGTGAATGCGAATAAAACGTTGTGAAAGGTCAGACTCTAAAGATTTCAATGATTCTTCAATAATCACTTCGCCTTTTTTATGACGTACTGTTACGTATTTCTGATCTGCTTGGAAGTAATACACGTCTTCGATTGGAATTAGCTCCAAATTTCCACGCATACGCGCACAAATATGCTTACGTGCTGGTCCTGTGTCTTCGTTATCGTCTAAAATTTCTGTCCGTTGAACGCGGTTTAAAGATTTTGCTTGCTCAAGACTTTTTAATAATTGTTCTTGTCTTATAGGTTTCATTAGATATCCCGTTGCTTTAGTTGAAAATGCTTCTAGTGCATACTCTCCATACGCTGTGGTGAATATGACGGCTGGTGGATTTGGCATACTAGAGAGGTGTTTTGCAACCTCTAGTCCATCCATGACAGGCATGGATATGTCCAGTAATATCAAATCAGGTTGATGACGTTCTACCATCATCAGTGCTTCAGCGCCGTTTTCTGCTTCTGCACAAATCTTATAATCTGAGTTTTCGTCTAATAAACTGTGAATTCTCTGCCTTGCTAGTTCTTCATCATCGACGACTAGTACGTTCATTGGCATATTATTTACTCCTTCGGAATAGTAAAGGCGACACGGTATTGATGCGCAGATTTTGTTATTTTTAGATTTGCGCGTGTGCCGTAGGCTAATTTCAATCTCTTTTTTAAATTTTCTTGAGCAATATGGTTGCCCTTTTGGTGAGAATTAGTACCATCAGGTGGTATTGGATTAGTGACCACTATTTCTAGGTATTTTCCTGCATCATATAAACTGATCCCTAGTGTTCCGCCTTCTTTGCGCGGTTGAACACCGTGGTAAATAGCATTTTCTACCAAGGGTTGTAGGAGTAAGGGAGGGATTAGCATATTGAAAGGCAAGGTATTGCGATCCATATCCCAGACTATATTGAGTCTTTTTTTACCTAGACGTAGACCTTCCATGCGTAGGTAACGCAGTGTTACGTCTAATTCTTCCTTCAAGGTAATGCGTGTTCTGGTGTCTAATGTGGTGCGGAAAATATCGGCTAAATCCAATAAGGCTTCTTCAGCATTTTTGGGGTCTTGATAAATTAATTGCGCGATAGTATTTAAACTATTGAATAAAAAGTGTGGGCGCATACGCGATTGCAATGCATCATACTTTGCTCCAGAGTCAGCTTTGACGCGCTCTGAATGATTATCTTGTATGTATAAATAGCGCAGAATAAGCAGCGTGACCACCACACCAATAAAGCTATTTCGCGCCGTAAAAGGAGCATCCCAATATTGGATAATGCCTGTTGTTTGATAGCTATCGGCCATTACGGTTAATATGGATGCACAGATAGTAAAAAAGGCAACAATTATTGTGACACTAATGGTTAGATTTAGTACATTTTGTTTTTTCAGTAGGCGCGATAGCATGCACATAAAAAGTGATGCGGATAAGACAACCCATTGTACAAATAATGAGGTATAACCCAGCTTGATAAAGGCAGCAGTATAAGTATCTGATGCACTGGCAAGTGCTAGAATAATTGCCAAAACTTCGGCTGCAACCATACCGCTCAGTAAGGTGCGAAAGGAACATAAGTTGGGCAGATAACCTAACTTTTTAGTAGCAGCTAGTGACATAAGTTTATTTATCATCGATAATCCATGAAAGCTATTGGCAGGTTACAAAAAACTCCTGAATGAGTTTCACAAAGCCTACAATTCCTTCACTTCATTATTGTTATTATTAAGCAAAATAGATACTTCATCAGTCAGATTAACACTACCGACTATTCTATTCGGCTGTTTATTGATGCGCTCTATCTTTTTTATTGCGACGTTTATCTTTTGTTAAATATAGCACAATCATCTTGCTAGAAACTGAATACTCCTATGTCAAATAGAAACAATGAAAATATGAAAGATCAACCAGATACAAAGCTTTGGGGAGGTCGTTTCTCCGAAAGTACGGATGCTTTCGTGGAGGCCTTCACAGCCTCAATACAATTTGATCAACGCCTTTATAAACATGATATTAGTGGTTCTAAAGCGCATGCCCAGATGCTCGAAAAGGTGGGGCTTTTAACAGCGCAAGAAATGCAGGATATTCATCAGGGGTTGGATGATATACTGGTCGAAATTGAGGAAGGAAAGATAAATTGGTCAATCTCTTTAGAAGATATTCATATGAATATTGAAGCCAATTTAACGGAGCGTATTGGGCTTGCAGGGAAAAAATTACATACGGGGCGTTCTAGAAATGATCAGATAGCCACTGACATTCGCTTATGGTTGCGTGAACAAATTGACTTGATTTGTGGTGAATTAAAGCGCTTACAACTAGCTCTGTTAGATGTCGCTGAGCGTGAAGCTGATACTATCCTACCAGGGTTTACTCACCTACAAGTCGCACAACCGATTACCTTTGGACATCATATGCTGGCATGGTATGAAATGCTAGTGCGTGATAATGAGCGTCTGCAAGATTGCCGTAAACGCGTTAATATTATGCCCTTAGGTGCTGCTGCGCTAGCAGGCACGACCTATCCTATTGATCGTGCCTATACCGCAGAACTGCTTGGTTTTGACCGTCCTGCTAACAATTCATTAGATGCGGTGAGTGATCGTGACTTTGCGATTGAGTTTACTGCTGCTGCAACGCTGATTATGACGCATCTATCACGCTTCTCTGAGGAATTGGTGCTATGGACTTCGGCACAATTTGACTTTATTAATCTACCTGATCGCTTTTGTACAGGCTCATCCATTATGCCGCAAAAGAAAAACCCCGATGTCCCCGAGTTAATACGGGGTAAAACGGGACGGGTTAATGGGAATTTAATTTCATTACTAACGTTAATGAAGGCGCAACCACTAGCCTATAATAAAGATAATCAAGAAGATAAAGAGCCGCTATTTGACACGGTGGACACGTTGCTAGGCTGTTTGCGCGCCTATGCCGATATGATGCCACATGTAGAAGTGAAAGCCGATAATATGCGCAAAGCGGCAATGCAAGGCTTTTCCACCGCAACGGATTTGGCGGATTATTTAGTGGGTAAAGAGATGCCTTTTAGAGACGCGCATGAAGTTGTTGGTAAAGCCGTTGCTTATGGGGTGGAAACTTCCAAAGACCTGAGTGAAATGAGCTTACAAGAATTGCAGCAATTCTCAGAAGTAATCACAGATGATGTGTTTAATGTGCTGACATTAGAAGGTTCAGTTGCAGCGCGTGATCATTTGGGTGGGACTGCGCCTAGGCAGGTGAGGGCGCGGATTGCTGAGGCGCGCAAATAGTTTATAGATGGTAGTGGGTCAAACGTGTGATTTTAAAAGGAGAATAGTATTAAAAAATATAATTCAGAAGCTTACAGGTTGTAGGCTATTTTTAAATACTATAAATTCACGGATTGGATCCACTACCAGAAAGTGAAGATATTGTTTGCTTTTTAATGGTATGAATCATTTTAAGTAGCGGTTAGTGCTAATTTTTTGGAGAGGGTGAAACCATATTAAGGCTACCAGTTTAAGGCGGGACAGTTCATGTTTCTGCTATTCACCCGCACCCTTCGACAAGCTCAGGGAGCTAGCTTCCTGAGCTTGTCGAAGGGTGCGGGTTATTTGTTATGACGTTACTTGTCCTGCCTTAAGTTGGTAGCCCATATTAAGGAATATACTTGAAGTAATAGTATGATTTTTAATTTATTTTTTCGATCTAGTTTGAACAACCTCATTCGTTGCTTAGAGTGAGGTTGTTCCAAGCAATAAATTTCCCCTATCTTACGTGCCTTTTTGCTCCTGCTTGAATCCCATCAATCGTTGTGTAGAGAGACAGACTATGTGCCTCTTGATATACTCCAGTCAGGAGTAAAAAATTTGTGCAATATATAGACATTTAGTTATTAAATTTCCGCACCCTTCGACTCCGCTCAGGGGGCTGTACCCTGAGCGGAGTCGAAGGGTGCAATTATTTATGTGAAAAACTATAGGTAAATTCATTACTTGGAACTTCCTGACTATACACCTTATGAGATTTATCTAACTCTGAAATAAAAATTCTGTATTAGAGCTTCGGGGAGTTAGTTACGTGTACATTTTCAAAGTATTTTTTGTCGCGCCAAAGGAGAAGGAGTCGATAAAATTTTCTATCACTTGCCTGGAAAAGATAATTTAGGGTCTTCTAGGCATCTCTTTAATAACAAAGATTTTCCTTTTTTATATATTTTTGTAATTTGATGCTTTCTTTTATCTGTTTTTACATTAAGACAAACACAAGAATACCCATAATTACCATTAGTTCTTACATACTCATTTGTATTGATTCTAGGTAGCCTATTAAAGTATCTATCTTTTAAGTGGTAACCTCCTTGCATAGATATATACCATGTGCCCATATTATCAGTAAGCCAAAAATTTGACGGACTAGGGTTTTCTAGCCAACCACAACGATACTCATTAGCAGAAACTGCTGATGAGATTAATAATATAAATAATCCACCAATAACGATTTTCTTTAAAAAAGACATATGAACTCCTTGTTTTCAGATGTTAAAAAATAGTTTTACAGAGAAAATACATTATGAGTTTAGTCATAAATTTCAGCTTCTTTTGAAGCAGTATATATTTTTATAAAAATATATAATATAGCCCTCTGTATATGATAATATTTCGTAAGTGATTGATTGTTATTTTATAAGTAAAAAATAAATAAGGTGCCTTATAAAAAGAAACTTTGTCGTGTACAGCGTTTTTTTCATATTCAAGGATTTAATAATGCAGAATCCTCCCGTTGTTTTATCTTTTTCAGGTCATGACCCAACAGGCGGTGCTGGAATACAGGCAGATCACGAGGCAATTATAGCAATGGGTTGCCATGCGGTTTCTATTATTACCTGTTTGACGGTGCAAGATACGCATAATGTAGCGTCAATTAAGCCATTGGACGCAGAATATATTTTGCAACAGGCGCGTAAGCTTTTGGCAGATATAAAAATAAGCGCATTTAAAATTGGCTTAGTGGGTAGTTGTGATATTGTTATTGCGTTGGCTTCTTTGTTAAAACAGTATCCGCAAATTCCTGTGGTGTTTGACCCTGTGTTAGCAGCGGGTGGTGGTACATCTTTGGCTAAATCTGAATTGCTTCATTGTATTCAAACACAGCTATTGCCTGTGGTGACGCTGGTAACGCCCAATGTACCTGAGGCACAAGCTTTATCCATCTTTGATGGTGCTTGCGAAAATATATTGCTGACGGGGACGCATAATGAGTCTACCAAGGATGTGATTAATATCTTGTATAGAGGGGGAAAGGTTTTGAGCGCTTTATCATGGTCACGATTGCCTGATGTTTATCATGGCTCAGGTTGTACGTTGGCTTCTGCTATTGCCGCTGGGGTGGCTAATGGTTTGTCACTTATTGATTCTGTGGAAGTTGCACAGCAATATACATGGGATAGTTTATCGCAGGCGCGTAAAGTGGGCGGTGGGCAATTGATTCCACTGCGCTCGTTTTAGGAGGTTCCAAACAATTAAGTTACCTGTCCTTGCTTGTCTTGTTGTCTCTGCTTGAGCCATCCCAATCGTTGCGTAGAGCAACTATGCGCCTCTTTAGATGCTCCAATCAGAAACAAAAAATCAGCGCAATATAGGTAAATTCATTACTTGAAACTTCCTTATTAGTTCTTACAATTCTTTAAAAAGAAAAAATGCCTATGTTTAGAGTAATAATCCTTTTTGTTCTGCTTGCAGTCAGCTTCTATATTGTAAGGTTGGTGCTGATCAATAGGAAAATTCAGCGTCGTTTACGCAAGTCTGAGGGGAAGGACGTTCGTAAGCATAATCAGGAAAATAATATGCTGCGCTGCATCCATTGTGGTTTGTACATTCCAGAGAAAGAGGCGATTAAACAGGGGGAGAATGTCTTTTGCAGTCTAAAACACGCCAGTCAACATCAGCAGGAGAAGTAGTGCAACATCGCGAAGGTTTGCCTGTTTCTGCTTTTTTACTGGATGAAAATACATGGAGTCCCTTACAGCTTTATAGTATTTATCGCTTAATTCTTGCAGGAGCGCTAGTTATTATTGGTTTGACGGGGCGTTCTTTTGCGCAGCTCGGGAGTTTTCAGCCAGTATTATTCGATGCGGCAGCATTGGTTTATTTAGCGGTTGCATTGATAGGGGTATTTTTAGCGCATTTTCGTTGGCCAAGTTTTACTGATCAGGTTTATTTGCACTCGGCGATAGATATTACGCTGTTGCTGATACTGGTTTATGCAAATGGTGGCTTGCACTCTGGTTTGGATTTACTATTTGCTATGCCTGTTATCTTGGCAAATATTTTGCGTCCAGGGCAATACTCCTTATTTTTCTCTGCGCTTAGTGTGATTGCGTTACTATCTATACAGATCTATTTGCAGAATAAACATTATATTGATGCCTCTGAATTGTCACATGCTGGGTTGTTGGCATTTTTCTTGCTTGTTGTTTCTTGGAAAGTTGGCGATTGGCTGAAAAAAGCATCTAAAACAGAGGCTTTGGCTAAAAAACGTGGTCAGGATATTGCGAGCCTTTCGCAATTGAATCAATCTATTTTAGATCAACTACAGATGGGGATTTTAGTGGTTGAGCGCTCAGGTGTGGTTCGGCATATGAATCCTCGTGCGTGGGAGATGCTAGGTCAGCCTGATAATTGGCGCAGTCAGCCGCTTAAGTTATTAGCACCAGAGCTGAATATTCATTTGCAACATTGGTTTAAGCATACTTGCCCTAAAGTGGTTAGCTATGATATTAAACACTGGCAAACGACAGAGCTTAACTTTCGTTTATCACAGTTAGGTTCGCGTGATAAAGGTGCCGCATTAATTTATTTGGAAGATATCACCGAACAACGTGAAAAACAGCAAGGGGTGAAAATGGCATCGCTGGGGCAGTTGACGGCTAATATAGCACATGAAATTCGTAATCCACTCGGCGCAATCAGTCATGCGGCACAGTTATTATCAGAATCTCCTGATTTGGATAAGGCGGATGACCGTCTAGTGCAAATTATTCAGTCTAATTCAAAGCGAATGAATGTGACTATCGAAAGTGTACTGAACTTGTCGCGTAAGAAAAACCCAAATAAAGAAAAAATTCATTTGCAAACATGGTTGAGTGAATATGTGCATGATTTTTCAATGCAGTCAGGACTGGAAGAAAAGCAATTGAGTCTATTTGTTGATCCAAGTGATGCGGAAGTGCTGTTTGATTCAACTCATTTTCATCAGGTGTTATGGAATTTATGCCGTAATGCGGTGAAATATGCCTGTGAAGATCCTGCCAAGCTAAGGCTAGCGATTAATTGTAGCTTGTGTCCCAAGACAAAAACAATAATGCTGAACGTTATTGATAACGGGATTGGTGTTGCAAAGGAGTATCAACAACGCTTGTTTGAGCCATTTTTTACGACCAGTAAATCTCAAGGGACAGGCTTGGGGCTATTTATGGCGCGGGAGTTATGTTTGACTAATAATGCTTGTTTGGAATATATAAAGCTTCCTTCTAGGGGAAGTTGTTTTAGAATTATTTTTGCTCATAAAAAAAATTAAAAAAGAGATGATTATGAATCAACAGCGTGTACTTATTATTGATGATGAACCTGATATTCGTGAACTTTTAGAAATCACCTTGTTGCGTATGGGGCTGGATACCGTGACAGCGGGTACGGTTAAAGAAGCGATGTTGAGCATTCAGGAGTTTAAGCCTGACTTGTGTTTAACGGATATGCGTTTGCCTGATGGTTCGGGGTTTGATATTGTGCGCTATATCCAGCGTGATTATGCGCATATTCCCGTTGCGGTCATCACCGCCTATGGCAGTATGGAGGCCGCTGTTGAGGCACTAAAAGCAGGAGCCTATGATTTTGTTTCTAAGCCTGTGGATTTAACTAAATTACGTGATTTAGTGCAAACAGCATTAAAGTTATCTGACAAGGAAAATATAGCTAAGAAAAAGTCGCAAAAGAGTAATACTAGTGATCCTATTCTTGGTGAATCAGCGAGTATTGCTAGATTAAAAGCGACGATTGCTAAGTTAGCAAGAAGTCAGGCACCTGTGTTTGTACATGGCGAATCGGGAAGTGGCAAGGAGCTAGTCGCTAGGCAAATTCATGAGCAAAGCCCACGTGCAAAAGCCCCTTTTATACCTGTAAACTGTGGTGCAATCCCTGAAAATTTAATGGAAAGTGAATTTTTTGGGCATAAGAAAGGCAGTTTTACAGGCGCTATTGAAGATAAAATTGGCTTATTCCAAGCCGCTCATCATGGTACCTTGTTTTTGGATGAAGTAGCTGATTTGCCGCTAGGGATGCAGGTTAAATTGTTACGTGCTATTCAGGAAAAAGCGATCAAGCCAGTCGGTGGAACTGAGGAAATTGCGGTTGATAGTCGTATTCTCAGTGCAACGCATAAAGATTTAGAGACAGAAGTTTCTCAGGGGCGCTTTCGGCAGGATTTATATTACCGTCTAAATGTTATTAAACTGGATGTACCCCCCTTAAGAGAGAGAGAGGCGGATGTGCTATTATTAGCAGGATATTTCCTTAAATTAATCTCTTCACGCTGGCAATTGCCTGATATTAAATTATCTGAAACGGCAAAGCAGGTATTGGCTCATTACAATTTTCCAGGAAATGTGCGAGAATTAGAGAATATATTAGAGCGTGCTAGCACCTTATGTGATGACAATATTATCCAACCTGAAAACCTGCAATTGCCCGAGGTTAGTCCAATCATTAAAACAGCAGAGACTATTCAAGCTAAGCTGTCGGCTCCTGATTGGTCGAACTCAATTATTATGAAGGGTGGCTTGCAACCTAATGAGCAAGATTTGATTCTTCAAGCGCTAGATCAAACGCGCTGGAATCGTACGGCAGCCGCTAAGTTGCTGGGTATGACATTTCGGCAGTTGCGTTATCGAATAAAGAAATATGGGTTGGATCAAGTATAAGTTTTTTTTATGTGAAAAGGCGTAATGTTTGCTATATTAGTTTGTTCTAGGTTCTGTTGATATCGGGTTGTATTTTCATTTTTTAGTCATTTTTTCTTCTATTAAGGTGAAAGATAAGTGCGTGATAGGGTTGCGTGGTTGTTTTTAGCGTAGGAAGAGAAGGTGGTAAAAAAAGGGAGGTTATCATCAAAGGTCAATAGAGCCTAGGAGATAATGTTGAGAATATTATTAATTCACTCAAACTATAACTTAATAATGGTGCTTGCTATTGGATATGACAAATAAAAATATACTATTATTACAAGGTCCCATGGGACCGTTTTTTAAGCGTTTTGCTCAGGAATTAGAGCAAAAAGGCGCTAATATAGTGAAGGTGAATTTTAATGCTGGAGACTGGTTTTTCTTTCCTGAAGGGCTAAGTTATAAGGGAACCTATGATGACTGGGCGGAGTATCTTAAGAGGCTAGTTGCTGATAAAAAAATTGAGAAGGTTTTTCTTTTTGGTGATGAAAGGCTTTACCACAAGTTAGCAATTAATGAAGTCTTTAAACCTAGAAATATTGATATTTATGTATTTGAGGAAGGCTATTTACGACCAAGCTTTATTACATTAGAAGCAAGTGGGGTAAATGGTAACTCTAAGATTCCTAAAGATGCTTCTTTTTATAAAAAAAATAGTTTTATAGGTGATAAACTGAAAACTGATAAACCAGTAGTAAAAGGGCAGTTTTTTAAATCAATGTTATTCTCTGTTGTTTATGGTTTGGCAAAATCTATAGGCTTTCCAGTGTATAGAAAATATCAGCATCATCGTTGTTTGAGTCCTGTAAAACAAGCGGTATTATGGCTGTGGGGCTGGTTGATTAGAAAGCCTTATTACCGTATTTGTGAAAAACGTAGTTATCAGAAGATAATAAAATCTTATAAAAATAAGTATTTCTTTGTTCCTCTACAAGTACATAATGACTTTCAAATATCACATTCACCTTATAAGGATGTAAAGGAGTTTATTGAGGAGACCGTTGCTTCTTTTGCAAGTCATGCACCCAAAGATACCATTTTAGTGTTTAAACATCATCCAATGGATCGTCCTTATCGAAATTATAAAAAATATTTACAACGGCTTAGTGATGAATATCAACTAGCAGGGCGACTATTTTATTTGCATGACCAGCATTTACCTACTTTATTGCAAAGTGCCATTGGAACTATTGTTATCAATAGCACGGTTGGTGTGTCCTCGCTTTTTCATGGAGTACCCGTGTTGGTGAGAGGGGTTGCTGTATATAATATTTCTGGTCTAACTTGTCAGTCTTCATTGAAGGATTTTTGGAGAGATCAGGGTGTTGTTGATAAGCAATTATTTAAACAATACGAGCTTTATCTGAAACAGAATAATCAAGGGCATGGGAGTTTTTATCAGAAAGGTTATAATAATACGCCAACAGGAATCTATTGGCCACCCAATGAAAGTATGTTTCATATTGGTAACTTAATGAATGAAAAAGAAAATACCTCAATATTATCTAAGAGCTTAAATTTAGGCCCTGCCAATACCCGTTCGAGTATAGTGCAAGTTGTTGACTCATGTAGTGATATTTGAAGAGCTAATAAATATAACATTAAGTTTTTTACAAAGCCGATGTCTTGTTCCTCCTATCTGCATGATCTTGCGAATTTAGACTGTCGTCCTTCTATAGCAAGATGTTTTGGGTTGCTATTTCAGGCATTAGATTGAGTGTTTTTTAAAGTAGCGCGGTAAATAGCATGTCTTATTTACTTGAAATATTTTATGCTATACATTATTGAATGAATCGAGATGGGTTGGTGAACAGAATAAGACATATAATATTATTAATCATTTGTGTTGGGCTTAGTGGCTTGCAGGGATGTAGTTTCCTTCCATTAAAGGATTGCAATATACTGACTTTTTATAATTGTAGCTTGGAGGATAACGAGCAAATAATGGATACAGGTAAATTTAATTATTCTTATAAAGAACCTGCTAGAAAAGTACTTTCTAATGCTCGTGTAAAAAGTCTTAGGCTAGGTCGCCCAAGTTCAAGTCTCACGCACAACAAAAAAAATAATTCCTTGTCTTCTCGGCAGTATTATTCTGCTAATGGCAATATTTGCCATACGATTGATGCTACTGGCTCAGAAATTGCTTGTGCTGTATCGGGTCGCTGGCGAGAGTCTTCTCCTATTTTAGCTAATTCATTACCCCAATGAGAGAGTTTTTGAATGCCTTTAGTGTTCAACGCAGGGTTATTTTTGCGCTTATTTTACGTGAAACAAAAACCCGATATGGGAAAACCCGCATAGGTTATTTATGGGCTTTATTTGAACCGATGGCTCATATGCTAATTTTTGCAGCTATTTTTTCTTTTATAGGACGATCTTCCCCACTAGGGGGAAGTGTTGCAATGTTGGTTTTAACAGGGTTATTTCCCTATAACCTTTTCTTTAATCTGGCAACACAGTTATTAAATGCGGTTGGGAGCAATCGTGTCTTATTGAGCTATCCTCATGTTACTCCTTTTGATGTTATGGTAGCTAGAAGCATTTTGGAGGTCGCAACTCAAGTTGTGGTGTTTAGCTTTGTACTTCTAGTTTTGGGTACTCTGGATCTTTGGGATATGCGAGTTGATAGTGTGATAGGTCTCATTATGGTCGTACTAGTTGGGAGTTCTCTAGGAGTTGGACTTGGTTTAGTTAATGCTGTTTTAGCGTTTAGGTTTCCCAGTTATGCTAATATTTTCGGCATGATTCAACGCCCAATGTATTTTTTATCGGGGATATTTTTTGTGGTTGGTTATATGTCTACCGATATACAAAATATTATGTATTACAATCCCATTGTGCATTTAATTGAGTGGTTTAGAAGTGCTGTCTATATAGGCTATGAGAGTGATTTTCTAGATAAGCAATATCTGTTCAATTTTACACTCACGATTGTTTTTTTGGGCTTGTTACTCTTGCGGTTGGTTCGTCATGAAATTCGTCAAGAAAGATAACTTATGATTGAATTTCAAAATATATCAAAAGCTTATAAGCTAGGGTCAGGAAAAAAGATTTTATTAGAGAATATTTCTTTTTGTTTTGAACAAGGTGTTAATATTGGCATACTAGGGTCTAATGGCGCTGGAAAATCAACACTCTTAAGATTGATTGCTGGCTCAGAAGCTCCTAATAAAGGTAGGATTTTGCGTAGTGGGACATTTTCTTGGCCATTAGGTTTTGCGGCAGGCTTTCAGGGAAGTCTTTCAGGTGAAGAAAACTTGCGCTTTATTTGTCGAATTTATGCTGCAAATATTGGCGAAGTGACGAGATTTGTTGCTGATTTTTCCGAATTAGGTGATGCTCTATATGAACCTGTGTTTACTTATTCGACAGGAATGAGGGCGAGGCTTGCTTTTGCCTTGAGTATGGCGATACAGTTTGATGTCTATCTGGTTGATGAAATAATGGGGGTTGGAGATCGCTTGTTTCAAGAAAAATGTCATCATGCTTTTGTTGAAAAATCAAAGGGTTCCTCCATTATTATGGTTTCACATAATATGGATACGATTAGAGAATATTCAGATGTAGTATTGCTATTATCCAATGGTCGTGTCCGTATCTATGAAGATATTGAAAAAGCAATTGCAACTTATGAAAAATAGTTATTTATATTATTCTTAAAGTCATATAATCCTCTTTATGTCAATATTACGAAAAATTCCTTTCTTATTCCTACTTATGGTAGTCACTCCTGTTGCACTTAGTGCCGTGTATTACTATAAATATGCTTCCCCCCAATACGTAACAGAGGCGCACTATATAATTAGAGGAACTGAAAAAAGCCCCAGTGATATGTTAGGGATGTTGACAGGTATGCCTGGCTTATCCGCTTCGGCAGGAGAGTCACTCATAGCGCATGATTATATTCTTTCACATGAGTTCTTATCACAATCCAAGCAACATCTTGATATTAAAAAAATGTTTTCCAGAGAAGGGATTGACTGGTGGGCAAGTTTGCGCCCAGATCTGATCGCTTATTTGATCGACCCCAAAGAAAAAGTGAGCGAAGAGGATTTGCTCGCCTATTGGCAAGATAATATTGTCGATATTAACTATGATACTAATTCAGGCATCACTGTTTTAGAAGTAATGGCTTTTAAGCCTGAAGATACGGTTAAAATAGCAAAAGAGATACTGAGTAAGACGCTGATATTTGTCAATACATTAACGAATAGTTCACGTTCAGATGCATTAAGTTTGGCTAATTCTGAGCTACAAACTGCAAAGATTAATCTTGATGATCTGCGTGATAAAATAGCAAAATATGGTGATAAAGAGCAAATTGTTATTCCTCAACAACGTGTTATTGCGGATCAAGGAATTATTACTGAACTGCGTGGGCGACTTGCAACATTAGAAACGGAGTTTATGCGCTTAAACAGTTTCATGCAACCAACCTCGCCAGAGGTACGCAATGCTTATGCTAAAATAACCTCTGTAAAACGACAAATTGCTAAGCAGGTTGCGCGTTCAAAAGGAAAAAGAAAAACGGTAACGCGTGTTATTCAAAAAACAAATACATTTAAATCGGAGCTAGCATTTGCAGAGCAAATTTATTTAGCTGCGTTAAGTTCATATCGGGTGGCAAGACTTGAATCTAATCGAAAGCAACAGTATCTAGATGTTATTGTGCAGCCGCAATTACCTGATGAGTCGCAAAAGCCTGAAAAATTAACGTCTATTTTATCTGTGCTTTTTAGCAGCTTTATGCTCTGGGGTATTGTATCTCTATTGTTTGCTACCGTTAAAGATCATATTGGTTGGGTTTAACTAAGGAAGTTCCAAGTAATGGATTTACCTCTATTGTGCTGATTTTTTGTTCCTGATTGGCGTATCTCAAGAGGCGCATAGTTGCTCTACGCAACGATTGAGATGATTCAAGTAGGAGGGCTACCAACTTAAGGCGGGACAAGTAAAGTCATCGCAAACAACCCGCACCCTTCGAGAAGCTCAGGGAACTAGCCCTTCGGTAGACTCAGGACACCGCTTCCTGAGCTTGTCGAAGGGTGCGGGTGAATAGGCAGAAACATTAACTGTCCCGCCTTAAACTGGTAGCCAGCAGGAGCAAAAGGGCAAGTAAGATGGGTAAAATCATTGCTTGGAACTTCCTAACGCTTTACCTTGGTTCAGACGGATAGATTTATGAGTATGATTTGTATGAAAAAATATTTTCAATTAGCAGTCGTTGTGCTGACACTCTTTAGTTTTAGCGGTTTGCTAAAGGCCGAAACCACTAATACGATTGCTAGAGGTCAAGCTGTAAAACGTCTAGCCTATATGCCTTTTGGGTCTAATATCTTTACAGGTAACTTTGCAACGCAGAAGCATACAAGTGTTGATCCAAACTACCAACTAATAGCAGGTGATAAAGTATCGTTACATATCTGGGGTGTTGCCGAAGCGGTGCAGGCAGATCAAGTGGTTACTGTCGATGCTAATGGCAAGCTGTTTATTCCAAAAATTGGTACAGTGCAAGCAGCAGGAGTAAAAGCCTCTAATTTACAGTCGGTTGTGAAAAACAAACTGAGAGAGCGTTATAAAGCAGGGGTTGAAGTCTATGTTAATGTGTTGACATCAGCGCCACTTAGAGTTTTTGTTACGGGTGCTGTGCTTAGACCAGGACAATATGCGGGTTCACCAACGGATAGTGTTATTAGTTTTTTACAACAAGCAGGTGGGATTGACTCTATTCGCGGTAGCTATCGCAATATACGTATAATGCGGGGTAATCGTGCCGTAAAGACGGTTGATTTATACGCCTTTCTTTTATGGGGTAAGCTTCCTCACTGGAAATTTAGGGATGGCGATACTCTATTGGTCGGACAGCAGGGGGGAACGGTTAATGTCGAAGGTGAAGTGAGAGGGAAATTTAGCTTCGAGTTTGGTGGTCGAAGTACGCGAGGTATAGAGGTCATTAAATATGCTCGCCCCTATAAAAAAGCCAGTAATGTCATTGTTTCGGGTACTCGACGAGGTAAGCCGTGGTCAAATTATATTTCAATCAATCGTTTTAAAGGCACCTATATAATGGATGGTGATACGCTACGTTTTATCACTGATGCGAAGCTAAAAACAATGTCAGTAAGAATAGAGGGTAGTCATTTAGGGAGTTCCTATTATTCGATTAAAAGAGGCACCCGTTTAAAAGAATTACTTGATTATGTTTCAGTTGACCCAAATGAAGCAGATATTGCTAATATTTATTTAAAGCGCAAGAGCGTTGCCCTTAGGCAGAAGGAAAATTTAGATAAATCAATCTTTAGATTAGAGCGAGCCGTATTGACAACACCCGCAGCATCCGATACAGAGGCACTCATCAGAGCAAAAGAAGCAGGGCTTATTTTGCAATTTGTAAAACATGCCAAGCAGGTTAAAGTCGATGGCAGGGTTGTTGTCAGTGATAATGGACATATTTCAAATATTCGCTTAGAAGAAAATGATGTTATCGTGATCCCTAAGAAGAGCGATGTGGTCATTATTAGTGGTGAAGTGCAAATGCCCCAGTCGATTGTTTACGCGAGTAATGCCACTGTTTATGGTTATATTCAACGTGCAGGTGGTTTTACCGAAAGGGCTGAAAAGAGAAAGATCGTGATAGTGAAACCTAATGGACAAGTTCTTATGGGAGGTAACTTAAAGGTATCCCCTGGTGATGAAATAATGGTTTTTCCTAAAATTGATGAAAAAATTATGCAGTTTAATAAAGATATAATGGCGATTATTTTTCAGATAGCGACTTCTGCCAAGGCCGTTGGTATTTTTTAAAGAGTAAAATAAGTGGACTATAAAGATTATTACAAGACATTAGATGTCAAAAAAACAGCATCCAAAGATGAGATAAAAAAAGCTTATCGTCGTTTAGCACGCAAATATCATCCCGATGTTAGCAAGGCGGGTGATGCTGAGGCGCGCTTTAAAGATGTCAGTGAAGCATACGATGTTTTAAAAGATAAGAAAAAACGCGCTCAATATGACCAGCTTGGTAGCGCAGATTGGAATCAAGGACAGAATCAACAATCTTATGCAGGAGCGGAAGGCTTTGGTTCGGGTGGTTATGCTCAAGGAGGAAATGCAGGATTTAGCGATTTTTTTGAATCTATTTTTGGGCAGCAAACACAACAAGCCAATCCTTTTGGAGAAGAAAGAAGAACGACGCCAGCTTCCCAGTCTGCAACTATTCGTCTAAATCTGGAGGATGTTTTTCGAGGCGCAAAGAAAACCATCCGTTTACCGAGTGGTAAAAGTATTGATGTGAAAATTCCCAAGGGTATTGAAGAAGGTAAAAAAATCCGTTTACGGGGCAAGGCATCAACAGGCGGTGATTTATTATTAAAGGTAACCTTTAATAAGCATCCTGACTTTAAGGTTGAAAATAAAGATATTTATTTGAATTTATTATTAGCACCTTGGGAGGCTGCCTTAGGTGCTACGATAGCAGTGAAAACATTGGCGGGAAGTATCAACTTAAAAATACCTGCGGGTGCCTACTCAGGGCAAAAAATGCGTTTGCGGGGTAAGGGCTTGCCAGGAAGTGTTGCGGGTGACCAATACGTTGTTTTAACTATACATAACCCACCTGTTACAGACGAAGCAGACCAAAAATTATACCAAAAAATGCAAGAGCACTTTAAATGGAGTCCTCGAAATTAAGGGGGAGAGTATTCAATAATACCTAACTTGCACTACAAAAAGTGGGCATGCTACCTTTTTTGACCTAGCTTGAATACTCTCAGACTACTACATTTCAAGGGCATTTTCTGTAGGTACGTAGAACAACTATGCGCCTCCTGAGAGTATCCAATCTAGAGCAAACATTCTGGGTTCTAGTTTCGGATATTATTAAATCTTCAGCCCTAAGGGTAAAAAAAGATGAATCACCATAAACGTACGCCATTTTATATTTCATTGCTTTATGTTTCATTAGGGCTATGGGGGATTGCATTTGCAAGCTTGCCAACAGCGGTTAATGGGCAAGCATTACCATCACTGGCTGATATGCTTGAAAGGATAACTGATTCGGTTGTTAATATTTCAACAGAGGGTCGTCAGTCAAAGCAGTATCAATCTTATTTTGGCAACCAACGTAAATTGCGCAGAGGCGGCGGCACTGGCTCGGGAATAATTGTTGATGCTAAAGGCGGTTATGTTGTAACCAATGCGCATGTCATCGATGGCTCAGGGAAAATTATTGTTAGACTCAATGATGGTCGTCAATTTCAAGCAAGTGTTATCGGTAAGGATCTAAAAGCAGATGTTGCCGTTATTCAAATTCCTGCACAGCGTTTGACGGCAATGCGCTTTGCGAATAGTGATCGTCTGCGTGTGGGAGATTTTGTGGTGGCAATTGGTAATCCCTATGGTCTAGGGCAGACCGCTACCTCTGGCATTGTCAGTGCCTTAGGACGAACAGGTTTAGGCATAGAAGATTATGAAGACTTTATTCAAACCGATGCACCCATTAACCCCGGGAACTCTGGAGGGGCGCTAGTTAACCTGCGCGGTGAGTTAATCGGTATTAACACCGCAATACTCGGTGGGAAAAGTGGTGGTAGTGTGGGTATAGGGTTTGCGATTCCTTCTAATATGATAAAAAACATAAAAAGTCAGCTAATTTCGCATGGACAAGTAGAGCGAGGGCAATTAGGTATAGAAATACAAGACTTACGTCCCGCTCTGGTTAAGGCGTTTGGATTGAGAAATAGTCAAGGTGCTTTGATATCAGCCGTCATTGTTGGTTCTCCTGCGGATGTGGCAGGTATTGAAGCAGGTGATGTTGTAACTCGCGTCAATGGAAAGGTAATCAAAAATAGTGCTAACCTAAAAAATAGCATTGGAAATTTGCGTATAGGCTCGCGGGTAAACTTAGAATATATTAGAAATGGTCGGCGTTTAAACAGAACGGTCGTCATTGGGAGAATCTCAATTAATGAGTACCATAGAAAAAACTATCGGAAACAAGCTCATTAAGGCTTTTTAGTAGTTAAAATACCCAAAGATAAAAAAATATTAAAAAAAATGAATTAATTTTGATCTAATCCAAGCATTTTGAAAGAAGTTATACTAGTATTACAAACATCAAAGGGAGTTATCTTTGGTAGCACTTCTACTAGTGTTATATTTTTGAAGTTTAAAGCTATTTTATACTAGTAGATAATTTTTTTATGTCACAATCATTATTGATGTGATGAAGCTTCCGCAAGCTAAAGATGGGTAAATTCATAACGCTTAAGCCCGGCGTTTTACTCGTCTTTTGCGGTCACAGGTTTGGTGTCCCCAATCCAAACCTGTTTTTTGGACTCTGTATAGTAGCCCCCTATTATACAGAGTCTTTTTATTTGCGGGTTTTGAACTGCAGCTAGTTTTCTTTTACGTTTCTTCTGGATATAGCCATTCATCTAGTTTATCCCTTAATAAATCAACCCCATCCCCTTTAAAAGCAGAAAACATTTGTATGCTGACAGGATTTGTATACTGTTTTAGCTCTTTGCGTGCTTTCAATAAGCTCGCGGTTGCTTTTCCACGCTTAAATTTATCGGATTTATTAAGCAGAATATGAATCGCTAGATTGCGTGATTGCGCCCAAGATAGCATGACTTTGTCATAGTCCTGCATTGGACGGCGAATATCCATAATTAATACCAGTCCTCGCAGCGTGAAGCGAGTACTTAAGTACGATTCGATAAACGCTTGCCATTTCTTTTTTACCTTCTCAGGGACTTTTGCATAGCCATAGCCAGGCAAGTCAACTAAATAGCGCCCCTGCGGAAGTGCAAAAAAGTTAATAAGTTGAGTTCGTCCAGGCGTTTTACTGACACGTGCTAATGCCTTTTGCTGGCATAAGCGATTCAATGAACTCGACTTTCCTGCATTTGAGCGTCCTGCAAAAGCGACCTCGAATCCTAGTTCAGCAGGTAGTGTGCTTTGTGTTGTCGCACTTTGGATAAAATGTGCTTGTTGGTAGTAAGCGCTCATTAATTATGATCCTTAAAAGGGTTAATAAATAGTTGTGTAAGGAAAAGCTTATGCACCTATTTTTGGGTATTTATGCTTTGCTTTTTTAGCTCTTAATAGTTGTTAAAAATATAGTGTTTAGAAATATCATATGGTATAAATTGCGCTGTTTTAGTTGCTATATTAGTATTAGATGATTTTCCAATTAGGCATAATATACGCTAAGGTTTTATTGAGTAAAATTTTTAGCGGATTATCCTTGTTAATTGGAGTAATCAACTAAAATCGGGGCGCTCAGGGCATTATGAATAGTGCTATTTGATGATAAATCCAATAATAACCCACATCACGACCTCATCCCCAGTCATTTATTTTATCAATACCAATTTATTTTTAGGAGCAATTTGGAATGAACAAAGCACTTATTATTGCACTTGTGGGGCTTGCACTAACAACATCAGCATCAGTTTTTGCGTCTGGAGATGCGGCAAAAGGAAAAGCACTGACGGGATCTTGCGTCGCGTGCCATGGTGCGGATGGAAATAGTGTCAATCCTATTTGGCCAAAGCTAGCAGGTCAGAGTGAAGAGTATCTTATTAAACAATTAAATGACTTCCGCTCTGGTGAGCGTATAGATGCGACAATGACAGCAATGGCAAAGGCAATAGCATCTGATGATGATATTCCACATATAGCCGCTTATTTTGCTAGTCAAAAACAGAAACCTGGTGTTGCTGACGATAAATTGGTAGATGCTGGCCGTCAACTTTATAAAGGTGGCAGGAGCTCCTCGAAAGTAACAGCATGTGCAGCCTGTCATGGTGTGACGGGCAACGGGATTGCAAAGGCTAAATTTCCCAAAATATCAGGTCAGCACAATAAGTATATTGTTAAGCAATTAAAGGCATTTAAAGCGGGTAAGCGTGCAAATGACCCTGGAAAGATGATGCGGAATATTGCCTATAATATGACAGATTCTGATATGAAAGCAGTTGCTGAATTTATTACAGGTTTGCGTGATTAATTAACGGGTAATTGACAAATTTATGAAAAAGGACAATGTTTATTGTCCTTTTTTTATGCCTATCATTTATATTTATAGGCGTATAATTGCCAAGTCGTAATAATATTCAGATGACATAGTGCATCCAGATTCATAACTTTGAGGTATTATAGTAGCCTTTGCCATAGGTAGGGAATGCCAAAATGCTACTATGAGGTATCCTTAAATAGATAAAAATGTTATCCAGTACCTGAGTCTTATAGCTATAAACAGGAAAAGCTAAAAATGAAATCACAAATTATGACCAAAAAATTATTACCAAAATTATCCACTTCAATTATTGCGATTAGTTTATTTGTTTTAGTCGCTTGCAATGAAACAACCGCTACAGCAGAGCAAGCGCCGACTGAGGTGAAAGAAAACATTCAAAAAGTTACGCAAACGGCAAAGCCTATCGTTACAAAATCAGTTAACCAATCAGCAGATAAAACAGAAGACAAAATTGTAGTGGCAGATGCTTCTCACGCCAGCCAGACGAATCCAACCCCTGCTCCAGAAAAGAAAAGCGCCCCAGCATTTGTAGAGGGTGTGCATTATTTTGAAATATTTCCACAAATAAACACAGATGCTCCCGCTGGAAAAGTTGAAGTAATAGAGTTAATGTGGATTGGTTGTCCGCACTGCTATCATCTTGAACCGCTTGTGGAAAAATATAGAAAGAACAAAGCTGATTATGTGGATTTCAAGCAAGTTCCAGCAATGTTAAACCCCGTATGGTCTAAAGATGCAGAAACATACTATATTGCCCAGCTACTTGATCCAAAAGGTGAAAAGAAGCTACTTAGTAAAGTCCTGCATGCTATTCATGAGCAGGGTCGTCGTTTAAAAAATGAAGGCGCTGTTAAGCGGTATTTTGCACAACTTGGGGTTTCTGAGGCGCAATACAATGCGACTAAAAACTCAATGGCATATAAAGCAAAATTAAATCGTGCCCGCCAGATAGGGGTCGCATCGCAAATAAGCTCTGTTCCTAGTTTTATTATCAATGGTAAATATCGCACCAGTCCGTATGCCGCAGGTAGTGAAGAAAAATTATTTCAGCTAGTTGATATGTTGACCAAGCAAGAGAAGAAATAGGTTTGTTCTAAAAAGATTAAACCCACGGAAAACTCAGAATACACGGAAAAATAGGCTTAGGAAGTTTCAAGTAATGAATTTACCTATATTGCGCTGATTTTTTGTTCCTGATTGGAGCATCTCAAGAGGCGCAAGAGGGCAAGTAAGATTGGTAAAATCATTGCTTAGAACTTCCTTACGAGGCTTAAGGTTTTATCTTTTCTTAGCGTATTCTGTATCTTTGCGAGAATAATTGTATTCTTATAAACTTTGCACCCAAGTTACCAATTCCTGCATTAGTTTTTGCTCCCTTTCTGAAAGATCCCGCTGTGCTATTTCCTCAAGCGTATTATTAAATTCATGCGCCGTCAGCGTACTGCCATATTTTCCATCCATTAGCCGCGCATGGCAAAACTCCTGCCATTCACGCTGTTCATCTGTATTAAGTGTCTCCAGCCAGTTACGAGCGCGATAGCGTGGAAATAATGTTTGCAGGCGGTTATCTGAAAAGGCAGGGGTTAATTTTGCTAATGTTTCGGGTGATGTGTTAATAATTTGATTGCAAATTTTTCTATCTGCGGGGTTAATAAAACCATTGTAAAGCGCAGAATCAACATCGGATTCACCAAAATCACGTTTCTTCTGATACATTTCTTGTAAACGTGGCAATAAGGTTTTATCGCTCAGTAATTTTTGTTTGTTTGCTTCTATTTCATTCCAGTTAATTTTCCATTTTTCAGCTTGTTTATCTGATAGTGTTTTGATGGGTGCAAGTGCAGGTGATTTATTGAGATGAACTCCCTTTAGCGCCACGCGAACATCATCTTCAGCACGTTCTTTATTGGGTGTATAAAGATTTATAGCAATATCCTCAGCGCTCAGGCTGAGTAATAACTCAGGATCTTGGCGTAAATCAAAGCAAATAATTTCATTTTTATTGGTAGGATGTTGCATGAGTGGATAAATGGGTGCAATGCAACCGAGTTCAGCAGGAAACATTCCTGAAATATGCAACACAATAGTATCGGCATGGAGTTTTAGTAGTTCTGCCGCTTTTGTTTTTTGACGTAAACTAAAGTAAAAATCAAACAGTCGAGGCTGGGTTCTCTTAATTAAACGCGCTATTTCAATGGTTGCTTTAACATCAATCAGCGCATCATGAGCGCCCGCGTGTTCTATGTTATTGGCAGTAGTGAGATGCTCCAGACGAAAACTAGGTAATCCCGTGCCATTGTCACGTTGTGGCCACTCAATACCATCAGGGCGTAGCGCATAAGTCATGCGCACTAAATCGAGAATATCCCAACGACTATTGCCATTTTGCCATTCACGTGCGTAGGGATCGATAAAGTTGCGGTAAAAACCAAAGCGTGTGACCTCGTCATCAAAGCGAATACTGTTATAGCCTACCCCACAGGTGCCTGCTTTGGAAAATTCCGCATTAATTTGCTGAAAAAACTGAGCTTCGGGAATACCTTCGCGCATTGCACGCTGTGGTGTAATACCTGTTACTAGAACTGCTTCAGGGTGTGGGATAAAATCTTGGCTTGGCTGGCAAAATATTTCAACTGGTTTACCAATGATTTCAAGATTCAGATTAGTGCGAATCGCTGCAAACTGTGAAGGGCGATCACGACGAGGATTTACACCCCATGTTTCATAGTCATGCCAGAGTAGTGTTGTTTCAGCCAAGATATATTCCTCTCTTATTGTTTCTGGAGCTTAGGGAAGTTAGATTCCTAGGTGTTCAATAATTTATGCGAAAAATCATTACATTATTGGTAAGTTATAGCAATAATAATGGTTATGGACGATAACATGGAAGTAAAAAATAGTAGTAGAAGGGAAGCTGATATGTCACCAATCAAGCACATGATTCTAAATGATTGTGGAGAGTATGCTTTAAATGCAAAAACATCCAACCAAGAAATACTAAAAAACTTGGAAAAGGTAATGACTAGCTTGGGGAGAACTAAGGCAGATAATTTTTTGTTGACGGCTTTCCATTTGCTACAGGAGTCAGTTGAACGTTTGTATCTTAGTATTGAGACGAATGATGCGAGTTCTTGTGCTCACTATGCTCATAAATTACGAGGTTCTTCGAATCTATATGGGAGTAAACTATTGAAAGAGTTGTTACTTGAGTTTATTGAACAACCTGTGATTTCCATTGGTAACTTGGATAAATGCAAGCGTCTTGTTTGCGAATTTGAATTAGTGTTAAGTATACTGAAAAGTAAAATAATTGTAATAATTCTTAACAAAAAATGACTGTGTGTTAGTGATTGATAATTATACTATTCTTGCTTTTTTATGTTAATGCTAAGGAGAGCACATGAAAACAATTGTTTTTTCTTTACTTCTATGGGGGATAGCTTCGATTCAAAGCCTTGCTATAATGATGGCACCCGCAACGAATATTAGTCGTGATGATCAAAGGCAATTTATAATAGATCTCAAGGTTGTTGGCTATTTTTACTACCTACGTATCTATGATGCTAACCATATTTTATTAGATAGTACGCTTCAATTTACTCGTGGATATGATTTCAATGCCTTTCTTGTTGACGGTGATAACAGGAGTTTGGAAGTATTGGTTGTAATGAGTTTAGATGAGAATAATGAAGGTTATACTGTTTTTCGCTTTGATGGTCATTCCTTATTAAAAATTCCAAATAGTTAATAGACTCATGCAAAAAAAACTCTTGATTGTTGATGATGATAAACTACTGCAAAGCTATTTGGCTTCTTTTTTAAAAGAAAAAAATTATCTTAGTGAGCAATTGTTTAGTGGCGAAGAGCTAGAAAAATATTTTGACCTGTCGGTTAGAAAGCCTGATCTTATTTTGCTGGATGTTTTAATGTCGGGTAGAAATGGTTTTTACTGGTTGGAATGGCTTACTGAAAAACACCCTATGATTCCCATTATTATGCTAACAGGAGAAAATAAAAAATGGGATCGTATCTTTGCCTTAAGTTCAGGTGCGGTAGATTACGTTAATAAACCATTTGATATGGATGAGCTACTCTTAAGAGTGCAAATAATGATACGCCTATATCACAATAATAATCTAACAAGAGAGGGACGGTTTTATTTTGGTTCTTATTGTTATGATTTTTCCTCAAAAATACTTCATAGCCATCAAGGGCATGTGCATTTAACCGAGAATGAAAAACGCCTCTTTTTAAAACTATGTGAAAACTACGGTGAGGTTGTCTCACGTGAAGTGCTAAGCCGTGCGATTGGTGTTGCAGAGTTTCACCCAATGGATCGGCGTATCGATGTGCATATTAGTCGCTTGCGTAATAAATTTAAAAAAATAACAGGGAAAGAAAAATATATTCATGTTGTTAGAAACAAAGGGTATTTTTTACGGCATTCTTCGTAGCGGTTGACAATTAAAAAAGTGTAAAATACTTTTCATTCCTAATGAGGGATGTCTTTTTTGCAGTATTTTCCTTAGATTTTAAAAATTTGAGCAAAGCAAAGTAATGTTTTTTAAAGCGTTATACTGTAGAGTAGCCCGCTATTTAAAATAATGAACTATCGATTTATTACTTTTTTCCTATTTTCTATAGTGCTTCTTATTACTAAGCATGCAGTAGCCGCACCACCTTTGCTACTTACCGATACACTTGTTGAGCAAAAACATGCGCTTCTTATCAATCCTCATCTTGATATTATGGAAGATGTTAGTGGAAAATTGAGATTAGAAGATGTCTTATCGCCTGCATATAACAATAATTTTACGGGCAATTTACAGGGGGAGCTAGATTTTCTATTCACACGTTCTGCATATTGGGTACGTGCTGAAATTATAAATCAGTCACATATCAGAGACTGGTATCTTGATTATGGTGGTGGTCTTTCTCGTCAGGGCGCATTGTATTTGCGTGTTAATAATGATTTGCATCCCTTTATTCAGCAATACCCTTCTTCAGGTTTTAGATCTAATGTTTATCATTTTGTTTTAGCGCAAAATACGTCTTATGTATTCTATATGCGAGTGCAAGATACTCAAGCTCCATTGGTTGTTGGTCTGGGTATGTATTCGTCCGTACAAATGCTACAGCGAGCCACTAGGGAATATCCTTTATTTGGTTTTCTCATTGGGGGGTTGCTCGTATTAGTTTTGTATAATTTTATTTATT